>DASYJJ010000414.1:0-7550 GCA_035996605.1 Rhodanobacteraceae bacterium | reverse complement strand
CCGCGCGTTCCACAATCATTGCCGGCATCGCGGCAGCCGTTTGTGCCAAAAGGAATCGGGCACGTTGGGATCGACGATCCAGTGTCCGTATCACGCGTGGACATACAGCCTCGACGGCGCGTTGCGCGCGGTGCCGACGATGGCGGAAGTCGCCGGTTTCGACCCGGCCGACTTTCCGCTGCACCGCGTCGCGCTGGAAACGTGGCAGGGATTGATTTTCATCAACCTCGAGCGGGATCCGCCCGCGTTCGCCGACGCGCTGCCGGCGCTGGTCGGCAAGTTTCCGCACCGGCACGCGGACCAGCTCAAGTCGGTGCATACCGCGGTCTACGAAATCGAAGCGAACTGGAAGCTCATATTCCATAATTTCAGCGAGTGCTATCACTGCCCGACCGTGCATCCGCTCTTGAACAAGCTGACGCCGTTCCGCAATTCGGAGAACGATCTTGACGAAGGCGCGGTGCTCGGCGGCCCGATGTCGATGGTCAATCCGGAAGGCAGCATGACGATGGGCGGTGCGCGCTGCGCAACGCCGTTTGCCGCACTTACCACCGAAGAGCTTGCTCGCGTTTACTACTACACCGTATTCCCGAGCGCGTTCGTCTCGTTTCATCCGGACTACGTGCTCGTGCACCGCGCGCAGGCGCTCGCGCTCGATCGCACGCGCGTCTCGTGCGATTGGTATTTCCATCCGGATGCGATCGCCGCGCCCGGATTCGATCCGACACCCGCGATCGATTTCTGGGATCTGACCAATCGCCAGGACTGGGAGCTATGCGCGAATGCGCATCTCGGCGTCGCGTCGCTCGCGTGGCAGCCCGGACCGTATTCCGAGCTCGAGAGCCAGCTCGCGGCGTTCGATCGGCATTATTTGCGCGTGATGAATCCCGAGGCGGCGACGGCGCGAGCGCGTCGTTGAATGCCGGCGGGTGCGGTTCCGTCGCGGCGTCCGTGGCGGATCATCCGTCACGATCGCGAAATTCATCCCCTCTCCCGCTCGCGGGAGAGGGCTAGGGTGAGGGAAACCTTGGGTCTTCGCCTCACCTAGGCGCGAGGCAATTGCGGGGCACCACTCCGACTGCCCTCACCCCAATCCTCTCCCGCAAGCGGGAGAGGGGACGTGGGCGCACTTCCGTTGGATCGAATCAGCGTGTCGCGTAGGAATCGCGCAGCGTCGCGGTGCGATTGAACACCGGTTTCGCACGCGAATAGTCGTAGCGGTCGGCGACGAAATAACCGAGCCGCTCGAACTGCACGTTTGATTCCGGCTCTGCCTCAGAAAGCGAGGGTTCGAGCCACGCCTGCACGACGCGCTCGGACGCGGCGTTGAGATGCTCGGCGTAGCTCTTGCCATCGCTGCTGTCGTCGGGATCAGGCACGGTGAAAAGGCGATCGTACAGACGCACTTCGGCAGCGACCGCGTGGCGCGCGCTGACCCAGTGGATCGTGCCTTTCACCTTGCGATCGGCACCCGGCAGTCCGTGACGCGTCGATGGATCGAGCGTGCAGCGCACTTCGCGGATCGAATCGTCGACGTTCTTGACGATCTCCTCGCAACGCACGATGCCGACGTTGCGAAGGCGCACTTCGCCATTTGGCACGAGACGGTGAAAACCTTTCGGCGGGATCTCGGCGAAATCGTCGCGCTCGATCCAGAGCTCGCGCGTGAACGGCACCGGACGCACGCCGAAATCGGGGTTCTTTGGATGATTCGCGAACTCGATGGATTCTTCGTGGCCTGCGTCGAGATTCGTGATGACGAGCTTCAGCGGATCGAGCACGCCCATGCGACGAGGTGCGCACGCATCGAGCTCTTCGCGCACGACGCCTTCGAGCACGCTGAATTCGATGACGGAGTTCTGCTTCGTCACGCCCGCGCGCTCCCAGAACGTGCGGATCGCGGCCGGCGGAAAGCCGCGGCGCCGAAGGCCAGCGAGCGTCGGCATGCGCGGGTCGTCCCAGCCGTGTACGAGACCGTCCTGCACCAGCGCCATCAGCTTGCGCTTGCTCATCACTGTGTAGTCGAGGTTGCCGCGCGCGAATTCGATCTGCTGCGGGCGGCTCGGCGCACCGGCGAGTCCGGCGCGGCGCATCGGCTCGATGAGCTCGGCGTGAGTCATGAGATCGAGCTGATCGAGGAACCAGTCGTACAGCGGCCGGTGATCCTCGAATTCGAGCGTGCACAGCGAATGGGTGATGCCTTCGACCGCATCCGACACGCAATGCGCGTAGTCGTACAGCGGATAGATCGGCCACGCATCGCCGGTGTTCTGGTGCGAAAGCTTGCGAATCCGGTAGATCGTCGGATCGCGCATGTTGATGTTGCCCGACGCCATGTCGATTTTCGCGCGCAGTGTTCGCGCGCCGTCGGCGAATTCTCCCGCGCGCATGCGCCGGAAAAGATCCAGATTCTCATCGACGCTGCGCTCGCGATACGGCGAGTTGCGGCCGGGCTCGGTCAACGTGCCGCGCGTCGCCCGCACTTCGTCGGCGGAGAGATCGCAGACGAACGCGTCGCCGTCACGAATGAGTTTTTCCGCGCACAGGTACAGCACTTCGAAGTAGTCCGAGGTATGGCGCAGCGTGTCCCAGTCGAAGCCGAGCCAGCGCACGTCGTTCTTGATCGCCTCGACGTATTCGCTGTCTTCCTTCGCCGGATTGGTGTCGTCGAAACGCAGATCGCAGGTGCCGCCGAACTCGCGCGCAAGACCGAAATTGAGACAGATCGATTTGGCATGGCCCAGATGCAGATAGCCGTTCGGCTCCGGCGGGAACCGCGTCGCGACGCGTCCGCCGTGTTTGCCGGCAGCGCGGTCGTTGACGATGATCTGGCGGATGAAATGGTTCGGCGCTGCGGTGTCGGTCATGCAGGTCGGCCGCGTCGAGGCGGCGTCGCGATCAAAACGAGATCGCGGAGTGTAGCGGCGGGCCGACGGAAAGCGAATCGCGGGTGTTCATTCGACCAGCGGCATCAAGCCTGCGCAGTTCGCAGGAGAGCCTCAAGCGCTCGGCACAGGTGATCCGCGCAACGTCTCAGGCCGCGACTTCGCGCGTACGCTCGCCGTGAAGGGCACGCAGACGCAGACGCACCGGACCGCGCACATCGCCGATATCGACGACCGATTCGTGCTGCAGAACCTCGATCGCGCCGGCTTCGGCCATGGCTGCGGCAACCGTGCGCACGGGCCGCATCAGGTCCTGCCAATGTGCGCCGGTGCGCATTGCCAGCATGCGGGCGGCTTCGCTTGGGCAGATGCTCCGGCCCGGACCTCGCTCGATGAGAAGTTCGAGCACGCATCCTCGGATACGCTCGGCGAGCTCGTCGTCGGGCAACAAAAGGGCCATGCTGGCCTCGTTCGATGGCAGGGCGGGATCACGCGCGGGCAGGCATCTCGCCCAACCGCGCACCCAGGCACGCCGCGCGATCATAGCGGCAAGTCCGTTTGCGCGCGACCGATTGTTCGGCTAGCGTGGGCCACGTGAAGATCGTTTACAGAGCAGAGAACATCATCGACGCTAACCTGGTCAAGGCGGCGTTGGCCGAGGAGGGCATCCCCGCCTTCGTGGCGGGCGAATACCTGACCGGCGCGATCGGCCAGTTGCCGGTGTCGGATCTGGTCACGGTGATGGTCGCCGAGACCGACATCCCACGCGCCGCACCGATCGTCGAAAGCATCGATTCGGCATTGCGCGAGCGCCGCGATCAGGATTTTCCGGCGGTCAGCACCCCGCTGACGAACTGACGGCGGGACACGGGCGGCCTCTGCTAGTCTTCCCGATCTCTCGCGCCGACCCGATTCCCGACTCCGGCCATGACGCTCCTCGCCTTGTTCGCTTCGTTCGCGCTGGCCCAGGCTTCGGGCGCCGCCGATACGACGAGCACCACGCCTTACGCGACGCTGTACGAGGTCCTTTCGCCGGTCAGCAAGATCAACGCGTACGATCATCTGATCGCGATCGAACGCATCGAAAGCAAATCACCCGGCGTGCGACCGGAAGACATCCGCGTCGTCATCCACGCCAAGCAGGGCACGATCAATGTCCCGGTCGGACCCGGCGGCGAAGTGAAGTTTCCGGTCACCGATGCACTTCGCGAGGAAAATCCGCCGGTCGAGACCAATCAGCCGAAGGGCTCGCTCGCGCTCATCGTCAACGTGGCGCTTCGGGTTGGCGACGGTCTGCGCGTGCCCTGGAGCGACATCGAAGCCGGCCTTACACAAGTGAAGGCCTTTTACGCGGACAGCCGCGCTGCGTCGGCACCGGCGATCAGCGGCGTCGAAGTGCATTTCTCGCGAGGCAGCGCCGCCATGCTGACGATCGAAGGCAAGAACGAGCGCCTGCTGATGGCCGACCAGGCCGGCCACATCATCGTCACGCGCGACGTGGCGCTCGAAAACACCGCTCCCGTGCTGGCGTTTTCACGCGCGCCCGATTTCGTGCTGCCTTACACCGACGAAAAGAAATGAGCCGGTACGCGATCCGCGCTGCGTCACCGCCGATGCTGCGCGCGCGCGCCGCCATCGCGCGATGACCGGTCACGCCGAAATTGCGCGCACCCCATTGATCGAAATGATCGCCGGCGCCGCCGCGATCAGCACGACGAGCCTGTTCGTGAAGCTCGCGCACATCGGCCCGACGATGTCAGCGTTCTATCGCATGGCGTTCGGAGGCGGAATGTTGCTGGTCGGGCTCATCGCGCTTGGACAATGGCGGCGCGTTTCGCTTTCGGATCTTGGCTGGCTGATGATTCCCGGTGTCGCGTTCGCCGCCGATCTGATGCTCTGGCATCGCAGCATTCTTTATGTCGGCCCCGGGCTCGCGACGCTGCTCGGAAATTTTCAGGTGTTCCTGATGGCGCTGGCTGGACTCCTGATCTATCGCGAGCGGCTCGGCTGGCGATTTCTCGCCGGTGTCGCGCTGGCGTTCGTTGGACTCTATCTGCTGGTTGGCCTGGACTGGAGCCAGGTCGGCGCGCAGTACCACCTTGGCGTGATCCTCGGGGTCGTCACCGGCGTCGCCTACGCGGTCTACATGCTGTCGACGCGCCACGCGCAGCGCGCGGGCCATGTGCGGCTCGCGCCTTCGCAGCTTCTGTGCGTGAGCTCGTTGCTGTGCGCCGGCGTGCTCGGCATCGCCGCGCTGATCGAAGGCGATTCGTTCGTTCTGCCGGATGCGCAGTCGTGGTCTTCGCTGCTCGCACTGGGCTTCTTCGGCCAGGTGCTCGGCTGGGTGCTGCTGACGCGCGCGATGCCGCAGCTGCCGGCGTCGCTGATCGGCCTCTTGCTTTTGCTGCAGCCGGCGTTGTCGTTCGTGTTCGATGTGGTGCTGTTCGCGCGCCCGACGCGCGCGCTCGACTGGCTCGGCGTCGGACTTTCGCTGCTCGGTATTTTCGTCGGTTCGTACCGCAAGCCCGCACCGGCAGCAGAGCCTGCGCCGGCCGAGCCGTGAGCGTAGATTTTCTCCGCCACGTGCGCGACGTGACGGATTTCGCGCGACAGGGCATCGTCTTCAAGAACCTGACGGAAGCCGTTATTTCAGCGGCTTGAGCTTCGCGCCCTTGAAATACGAAACGCGCGATTCGAGACCGCGCCCGCTCTTGCCGACATAAACGAGACCCTGCGGCCAGATCGGCACGCGGAGTTTTTCCTTGAAGCGCGCGCCTTCGAGTTCGATCATGATTCCGATGCATGGAAAATCGTTTGCCCGCGCGTACTCTTCGAGCACGACCTGCGCGCGCTTGTAGAGCTGCTTGAACACCGTCGTCGTGCGCCAGTTCTTGCCGACGAACGAACGGAAGTAATAAACCGGTTGGCCGAACTGAGGCGGCGTCATCGGGATGGCGGTGCAGACCGCGACGACGCTGTCGCCTTCTTTGGCGTGCATCACGACTTGCGGCAGGCGCGCCTTCATCTGCGCCTCGTCGTTGAGTGCGCCTTCGCGCCGCCAGAACTCGGTGATCGCCTCACCTTCGGCCGGGTCGAGCGATTGCCAATCCGCGACGAACTGGAAACGGTCGGTCATCAAGCCATTGGTCTTGCTCACGCAGAACCTCGATCGAGATCAGTGACTGGTCTGCTCGGCGGGCGATGCAGACGCATAGCCGAGCGGAGCCTCGGGTATTTCGGGTTTGCTGAATCCGACTTCGCGCAACGCCTCTTCGGGCAGCGCGTACGAGGTTGCCAGATGCTCGCCTTCGTGGATGATTTCCGGGAACAGGATGCCCGGCAGCGCCTGCACTGCGAAGATTTCCTGCACGCCACCGGTGAACTTGAGCAGGCCAATCGTGTTGCCGGTGCCGATGTGCACGGCCCAGACGCCGCTTTGGCGATCGACGTTGTCTTCGGTGATCTCGATGTCGGTGAATGCGTTGGTCTCGCGCAATTGAGAGAGTCCGATGAATGCGACCGGCCCGATGAAATCGAGCCCGCGCGCAAAACCGGGCACTTTCGCCACGTCGGTCTTTTCGCCGGTTTTCGGATCGATCGTGATGAGCCTGCCGCGACCGGATTCGAGCACCCACAGACGGTTGTCGTACCAGCGCGGCGAATGCGGCATCGAAAGTCCGCGCGCGATGATGCGATCCTGCGCCATGTCGAAAAGAATTCCGCCGTCGCGCTTGTTCTCGCGCCAGCCCTGCGGCTTGTTCGATTCGCCGAGCGCGGTGAGATAGCGCGGCTTGCCGTCGCGCATGCCGAGACCGTTCAGATGGCAGCGGTCTTCGGGCGCGTAGTGGCTCACAAACCGCGGCCGCCAGCGCGGAACGAAGCTCGATTTGAAGTCGAGCGTGCACAGGCACGAGAACAGCGTGTTGACGAACCAGAGATCGCCGTAGCGGTCCCAGGCCATTTCGTGGATGTCGATCGCGCCGGTGATATGACCGCGTCGCGCGAGGAACACGGCGTCGTGGCGCGGCGGATCCTGCAGACGTTTCGCCACAGCCGGCATGTTGCGGAATTCGGCGATCTCGATGTGCGCGCCGAGCGCGAGTCGTTCGCCGTCGGCGGCCATGCCCATCGGCCGGTTGAAGCTCCGGAAATGCGTGTTGATCGTGTTGCCGTCGGGCCGGAGGATGACGAGTTTGCCGGCCTGATAGGTGCTGACGACGAGGCAGCCTTTGAGCTGGCGCAGAAGATCGGGAAAGTTGGTCGTATGGACGCTGCCGAGAACTTCCTGCACGGTCTTCGCAGGCTGCGCTTCGGTAGACGCGTTGTCCGTCGCGGGCACTTCGGCGGGTGTTGTGACTTCAGCGGGCGCAGCCTCGGCTTCGACGACGGGCGGCGGTCCGTTGGGTGATGTGCCGGAAGGCGTGTTCATGGCGGGTCGGCTCCGAGGATCATGGACCTCGAGGTCATGAGCCTAGCGCAAGCACGCGGCCTCGTGCAGCCGTCCGATGCCGAATAGCGGCACGGGACACGTCTTCACGAAAGAAACGCCCCGCCACGGGCGATTCGCGGGTTGGGCGGCGGTGTGGTCGCCCTGGAACGACGCCGGCCTAAAACAGCAGGGAGGACATCTTGCGACGATACGTCCCGACAAGTTCGGCATCGTCG
>DASYJJ010000413.1:0-3443 GCA_035996605.1 Rhodanobacteraceae bacterium | reverse complement strand
GTTCGAGCAGGCGGCTGTGCAGATAGAACACGTCGCCCGGATACGCTTCGCGGCCCGGCGGGCGGCGCAGCAGCAGCGAGATCTGTCGGTATGCCCAGGCCTGCTTGGTCAAATCGTCATAGATGATCAGCGCGTCTTCGCCGATGTCGCGGAAGAACTCACCCATCGCACAACCCGAATACGGCGCGATGTACTGCATCGCGGCCGAGTCGGCAGCGGCGGCGGCGACGATGATCGTGTGCGCGAGCGCATCGTTTTCCTCGAGCTTGCGCACCACGTTCGCGATCGAGCTCTGCTTCTGGCCGATGGCGACGTAGATGCACTTGATCCCGGAATTTTTCTGGTTGATGATCGCGTCGATCGCGAGCGCGGTCTTGCCGGTCTGGCGATCACCGATGATCAGTTCGCGCTGGCCGCGGCCGATCGGGATCATCGAGTCGACCGACTTGTATCCGGTCTGCACCGGCTGGGAGACCGACTTGCGCCAGATCACGCCCGGCGCGACTTTCTCGACCGGCGAAGTCACCTTCGTCGCGATCGGACCTTTGCCGTCGATTGGCGCACCGAGTGCATTGACGACGCGGCCGAGCATTTCGGGACCGACCGGCACTTCGAGAATGCGCGCGGTCGTTTTCGCCGTGTCGCCTTCGCGCAGATGCTCGTAGTCGCCGAGCACGACGGCGCCGACCGAATCGCGCTCGAGGTTCAACGCGAGCGCGAACGTGTTGCCTGGCAGCTCGATCATCTCGCCCGACATCGCGTCGTTGAGACCGTGAATGCGCACGATGCCGTCGGACACGCTGGTGAGCGTGCCTTCATTGCGCGATTCGGCGGTCAGCTTGAACTTCTCGATCCGGTTCTTGATGAGCTCGGAGATTTCGGACGGGTTGAGCGTGGTGGCCATTGGATTTTCCTTCGGTGTGCGCCGCGTCGCGGCGCACGGATTCTTTGTTTCGGGATTCGGGATTCGGGATTCGCAAGAGCCGGCTTCGATCTCCATCCCGAATCCCGAATCCCGGCTCTCAATGCGTCAACGCCGCCTCAAGCTGATGCAGCCTGCCACGCACCGATCCGTCGATGACGACATCGCCGGCATCGATGATCGCACCGCCGAGCACGGACGGATCGACCGTGTGCTCGAGTTCTATGTCGCGGTCGAAGCGGCGCTTCAGAGCGTCCTTCAATTTGGCGGTCTCGCTGGCGTCGATCGGCGCTGCGGTACGCACGCGCACCTGCAGGATGCGTTCGGCGTCGCGCTTCTGCTGCTCGAAAAGCGCAGCGATCTCGGGCAGTGCCGGCAGCCGCTGATTGTCGGCGAGCAGATTGACGAACCCGGCGAAGGACGAATCCCCAGCCTCACTTTCCGGCAGAAACAGCGAAGCGAGCTCCGCCGGTCCGACGCGCGGATTGCCGAACAGCGCGCGCACCTGCGGATCGGCGGCGACTTGCGCAGCGAACGCGAGCTTTTTCGCCCAATCGGCGAGCCCATGCGCCGACGAGGCGAGCTCGAAGGCGGCGCGTGCGTACGGACGTGCGAGAGTCAGTGGCTGCGACATGTCATCCCATCTCTGCGACGAGCTGGTCGAGCAGCGCCTTGTGCGCGTTTGCGTCGATCTCGCGCTTCAGGATCTTCTCGGCGCCCGACACAGCGAGCGAAGCCACCTGGCCGCGCAATTCCTCGCGCGCACGATGCGTCATGCTCTCGATGTCGGCGGCGGCGGTGGCTTTCTGGCGCGTCGCTTCGACGATCGCATCCTGCTTGGCCTTGTCGATGATCTGGCTGGCCTGCTGGTGCGCCTTGTCGATGATCGCCGTTGCTTCGCCGCGAGCTTTCTTGATCTCTTCGGCGACGCGTGCGTCGGCATCGGCGAGTTCCTTGCGCGCCCTTTCGGCCGCGGAAAGTCCTTCGGCAATGCGCTTGGCGCGATCGTCCATCGCCTTGGTCAGCGGCGGCCAGATGAATTTCATCGTGAACCAGATGAGGATCAGGAAGACGATCATCTGGGCGATGAGTGTTGCGTTGATGCTCACGGGTCAAACCCTCTAAGCGGAGCCGGCGAAGACTCGTTGGCGACGACTCGTCAGTGCGCGACGCCTGCCGCGGCCGCGGCGACCTTAGCCGAGAACGGATCGACGAACGTCAGATACATCGCGATGCCGACGCCGATGATCGGAATCGCATCGATCAGGCCGACCAGCAGGAACATCTTGCCCTGCAGCATCGGCACGAGTTCCGGTTGGCGCGATGAGCCTTCAAGGAACTTGCCGCCCATCAGGCCCATGCCGATCGCGGCGCCGATACCGCCGAGCCCGAGCATCAGGGCAGCGGCGACGGCCGTCAGGCCTTCCACATTTGCGAGAGCTTCCATCGTTGTCTCCGTAGTACTTGCGTGGTGTGTGTGACGAGGTGAATCAATGGTGGGTGTCAATGGTGATCGGCGGCCATCGCCATGTAGACGACGGTCAGAACCATGAAGATGTAGGCCTGCAGCGAAATGATCAGGATGTGGAAGATCGTCCATCCCGTCGCGAGCAACACCTGCACGAGCAAACCGACGTTGCTGCCGATGCTCGTGATCGAATAGTTGAGCGTGAAGCACGCCAGCAGGATGAAGATCATCTCGCCCGCGTACATGTTGCCGAAGAGTCGAAGACCAAGGCTGAGCGGCTTGGCAAGTTCCTCGACTGTTTTCAGGAGGAAATTGATCGGCATCAGCAGGATCTTCGCGACGATGTTGTTCGCCGAGAACGGATGGAACAGAAACTCCGCTCCGACGCCGCCGACACCCTTCTTGACGAAGCCGTAGCCGAACGCAATCAGGAACACGGTGAGCGACATGCCGAGCGCGATGTTCGGATCGGTCGACGGCACCGTGCGCAAATGGTCGACGCCGACGCCACCCGCGACGCCCGGCAAGAGGTCGACCGGCAGCATGTCCATAAAATTCATCAGGAACACCCAGAACCCAACCAGCAGCGCCATCGGCGCCACGAATCTCGACTGATGATGGAATGCATCCTTGACCTGGCTGTCGACGAACTCGATGCAGAGCTCGATGAAGTTCTGCCACTTGCCGGGCACGCCGCTGGTCGCCTTGCGCGCGGCGAGGCGGAACATCAGCACGAAAACAAACGCGAGCACGAGCGAGAACACGACCGAGTCGAGATGCAATACCCAGAAGCCGGTCGCTTCGGGATTGATCGACATCGTGTGCAGATCCAGCTTGAGGTTGGTCAAGTGGTGCAGGATGTAGCCGCTGCTGTCGTGACCGCCTTCGGATGCCATAAGTCTCGTATTCCGCTTGCAAACTCAAATTGAAGTGACTACCAGGTCTTCGTGACCGCCAACATCACCCAGTTCATCGCCAGGCACGCGATGCAGGTGATCATCAGCGGCGCGAAGTGCGGACCGAACAGCAATGCGCCGATCCAGAACAAGAGCG
>DASYJJ010000412.1:0-7903 GCA_035996605.1 Rhodanobacteraceae bacterium | reverse complement strand
AGCCAGCTGGTCCAATTCGAATCGCGTCGCACCGAAATCGCGGCGCAGCTCGTTTCCGGCAACGATCCAGTCGCGGGACTCGAAAGCGAGCGGCAGAGCCATCTCAACCAACGCCTTCTCGTCGACAAGCAACTCGTCGAAGCGCGCCAGGCGCTGCAGGAACAGGATACGGAGCTGCGTCGTCTCGAGCAGGATCGACATCGCATCGAGCAGACGCTGAACGAGCGCCGCGAAGAAATCGCCGAGATGCGTCTGCGCGAACAGGAACATCGCCTGCGCGCACAGGCGCTCAGCGCGGCGATCACCGAAGCCGGGTTCGCGCTCAACGAGATTCTGGACGCGGTTCCCGCCGAGGCCGACGCCGAACAGTGGCAGGCCGAGCTTGCCGATCTGGAGCAGAAGATCCGCCGCCTCGAACCGGTCAATCTCGCCGCGATCCAGGAGTTCGACGAGCAGTCGCAGCGCAAGACCTATCTCGACGCGCAGCTCACCGACCTTACGACCGCGCTCGAAACGCTGGAAGGCGCGATCCGGAAGATCGACAAGGAAACACGATCGCGCTTCAAGGAAACGTTCGATCGCGTCAACACAGGGATCCAGGAGCTGTTCCCGCGGCTTTTCGGCGGCGGACACGCTTATCTCGAGTTGACGGGCGATGATCTGCTCTCGACCGGCGTGACGATCATGGCGCGTCCGCCGGGCAAGCGCGTCAGCTCGATTTCGCTCCTTTCCGGCGGCGAAAAGGCGCTGACTGCGGTCGCGCTGGTGTTTTCGATCTTCCGGCTGAATCCGGCACCGTTCTGCCTGCTCGACGAGGTCGATGCGCCGCTCGACGAGGCCAACATCGGGCGTTTCTCATCGCTCGTCACCGAGATGAGCGAGCGCGTGCAGTTCATCTTCGTCACCCACAACAAGGGCACGATGGAAGCCGCGCACCAGCTCTGCGGCGTTACCATGCGAGAACCCGGCGTGTCGCGGCTCGTGCAGGTGGATCTGGAAGAAGCCGCTAAACTCGCCGGAGCCGCCTGAGCCTAGGAGCAGCGCGTGGAACAGCAAGCCCTGAGCGCGACTGAGCTGCGCATCATCGTTGCCGTCGTCGGCGTGTTGGTGCTGGCGCTGATCTATTTCTTCGGCCGCCCGAGGAGACCCGGGCAGGGCGAGCGCCGCGCCGCGAAACGCGGCGAGGACGCGCGCATCGAGCCGACCATCGGATCGTCCGACGGCGAGCCGGAGCAGGGCGAGCTCGATGTTTCGCTGCGTGCCGAGCTCGACCGGCTCGGCCGCGAGGGCGCGGCCCGGCCTGCATCGCGATCGCATGTCGGATCACGTCCGGATCGGAAGATCGAACGCATCGTGACTCTGTTCGTTGCCGCGCGAACGGGCCGCACATTGGCGGGTTCCGATGTCGTCGTCGCAGCCGAGAAAGCCGGACTCGAATTCGGCGACATGGGCATTTTCCATCGCCTGGCTTCGGGCAAGGCGGACGAAGGCCCGGTCTTCAGCATGGCCAACATGGTCAAGCCCGGCAGCTTCGACATGAGCAAGCTCGATACGCTGCAAACGCCGGGCGTCACGCTGTTCATGACGCTGCCCGGACCGCTGGCGGCGCTCGATGCATGGGAAATGCTGCTGCCGACCGCACAGCGTCTTGCCGAATTGCTCGGTGCTTCGGTTCTGGACGAAGAGCGCAACGCGCTCGGCCGTCAGCGTGTGGCGCATCTTCGCGACGAGCTGCGTGCGTGGGATCGGCGGCAGGAAAGGAATCAGATCCGGCCGGGGCGGTAGTGCTTTCCGATCAGTCGTCCCTTTGCCGCGAGACGCCATGATCCTGTTGCGCGCTCAGCGCGCGTAGGCGCCGGCGAGCGTATTCAGATGCTCACGCTCGTCATCGCGCAGGAACGGCGCGATGAGCACCATCACCTGATGGATTCCTTTGCCGAGTTCGACCTCTGCATCTTCGTTCTTGCCGCCGCGGACGGCGCTGTAGCTCTGCCAGAAAGTCGCCACGAGCAGAACATTCTCTGACAGCGCACGAATTTCGGCGGTGCTCGCGCGCATGATGCCGGCACGCGCGAGCCCGCGCATGAGATCGGCCGCACTCGCCGAAGCTCGGGTCAGGATGCGCACGAAACGCAGTTTCAGCTTGCGGTTGCGGGCCAGGATGTCGACGAGATCGCGATACAGGAATCGATACGCCCACATGCACTCGAAGACCAGATGCAGCTGCAGCCAGATGTCTTCGAGGTTCGGCAGGCGATCCTCGGGCACGAGCAGCGCGTCGTCGATACGCATTTCGTAGCGCGAAAACAACTGCTCGACGATGTCGTCCTTGTTGCGGAAGTGATAGTAAAGATTGCCCGGACTGATCCCGAGCTCGTCCGCGATATGGTTGGTGGTGACGTTCGGCTCGCCCTGCGCGTTGAACATCGCGAGGCTGGTATCGAGGATACGCTCGCGGGTCTGGCGCGCCATCCGCGGAAGGGAAGCCGAGCGCTCGCTCAGCCGCCGAGCTTCTTCACCAGATCGATGTACTTCTGCATCGCCTCGTCGCCCTTCATACCCTTGAGCTTGGCCCAGGCTTCGTATTTGGCGGTGCCAACGAAATCGAAGAAACCCGGCTTCGGCCCGGTGACGTCGCCTTCCGATCCCTGCTTGTACAGCGCGTAGAGTTTGAGCAGCGTGTCGTTGTCGGGACGTTCGGAAAGTTTCTTGACGTCTTCCGCAGCCTTCTCGAAGCGCGCTTTGAGATCGGACATGGGTATACCCGGCGATGCGGTACGAGCGGGGTGCTGAGCTTACATCAGCGCGATGCGGGTGCGTAGCCACGCGTGCCGGGGCACGGCTATGCTTTCCGCACACGCAAGGCGACCCGCGGGGAGAGAACGGCCATGACCTACTTCGTCACCGGAGCCACCGGTTTCATCGGCCGGCATCTTTTGCAGAAACTCCTCCAGCGCAAAGGCATGATCCATTGTCTGGTGCGCAAGGAATCGCTCGGCAAGTTCAAGGATATCTGCGAACGCCTCGGTACCGACCAGGACCGCATCGTCGCGGTCGTCGGCGATCTGGGCAAACCCAAGCTCGGCGTCGCGCCGGCGGCCGCGCGTGAGATCAACGGAAAGATCAAGCACTTTTTTCATCTCGCCGCGCTGTACGACATCGGCGCCGATGCGCAAAGCCAGGTCGTGGCGAATGTCGAAGGCACGAAGAACGCGCTCGCGTTCGCCGAGTCCATCAAGGCGGGCGTGTTCCATCATGTCAGCTCCATCGCAGCGGCCGGTCTTTATTCGGGCGTGTTCCGTGAGGACATGTTTGAAGAAGCCGAGAATCTGGACGATGCGTATTTCCGCACCAAGCACGATTCCGAGGGGCTCGTGCGCAAGGAATACCCGCGTCCGTACCGCATCTACCGCCCCGGCATCGTGATCGGCGATTCGACCACCGGCGAGATCGACAAGATCGACGGACCTTACTATTTTTTCCGGCTGATCAAGAAAATGCGGCAGACACTGCCGCCGTGGATGCCGACGGTGGGTCTGGAAGGAGGGCGCATCAATCTGGTGCCGGTCGATTGGGTCGCGGCGACGCTGGATCACATCGCGCACAAACCCGGTCTCGACGGTCACACGTTCCATCTGACCGATCCGGCGCCCAAACGCATCGGCGAAGTGTTGAACCTTTTCGCGCGCGCCGGACACGCACCGCAAATGACGATGCGCCTTGACGCGCGCATGTTCGGTTTCATTCCGGGAGGCGTGCGCGCCGCGCTCGGCAGCCTGCCGCCGGTCAAGCGTTTCATGAACGTGCTGCTGCGCGACCTCGGCATTCCGCCGTCGGTCATGAAGTTCATCAACTGGTCGACGCGGTTCGATTCGCGCGAGACCGAGCACGCGCTGAAGGGCTCGAAAATCAAGCTGCCGAAACTCGACGACTACGCGTGGCGCATCTGGGATTACTGGGAGCGCCATCTCGATCCGGATCTGTTCGTCGATCACTCGCTGAGCGGCAAGGTCCGCGATCGCGTCGTGGTGATCACCGGTGGATCGTCGGGCATCGGCAAGGCCGCGGCACTCAAGATCGCGGGGGCGGGCGGCAAGGTGGTCATCTGCGCACGTGGCGAGGAGGAACTCGAGGCGACCAAGAAAGAGATCGAGTCTGCCGGCGGCACGTGCCACACGTATGTCGTCGATCTCGCGGATCTCAATTCCTGCGATGCGTTCGTGAAACACGTGCTGGACGATCACGGCCGCGTCGATATCCTGGTCAACAATGCAGGTCGATCGATCCGCCGCGCGATCAGCGCGAGCTATGACCGCTTCCACGATTTCGAACGCACGATGCAGCTCAATTATTTCGGCGCGCTCAGGCTCATCATGGGCGTGCTGCCCGGTATGGCGGAACGGCATCGCGGCCACATCGTGAACATTTCCTCGATCGGCGTGTTGACGAATTCGCCACGATTTTCGGCCTATGTCGCCTCAAAGGCGGCACTCGACGCGTTCTCGCGCTGCGCGCAGGCCGAATACTCCGACAATGGCGTCAACTTCACGACGATCAACATGCCGCTGGTCAAGACGCCGATGATCGCGCCGACGAAGATGTACGAATCGTTGCCGACGCTGACCCCCGAAGAAGCCGCGGACATCATCGTCGAAGCCATCATCGAGCGGCCGGTGCGCATCGCGACGCGTCTAGGCACGTTTGCGCAGATTTTCTACGCGCTCGCGCCGCGCGCGTACGAGATCGTCATGAATACCGCATTCCGGCTATTCCCGGATTCGTCGGCGTCCAAGGGGATGAAAGGCCGCGCGGAACTCGAAGGTCCGACCAGCGAGCAGATCGCGTTTGCGTCGTTGATGCGCGGCGTGCATTGGTAATGGCACTGGAGCGTGACGTGTGTGACCTGCCTGAAAAACACTCGCCGTCCCGGCGAAGGCCGGGACTCAGAGCCTTGACATGCGCAAGACCGAGTCACTAGGTCCCGGCCTTCGCCGGGACGACGAGGCTCGCAATCTCATCGCCGGCCGATGCGAACAACTTTCAGCGTAGCGGCTTGAAAGTCCGGCGTCGATCCTTCGTCACGTGATCAGCGCTTCGAGGTCTTTTTCGCGCGCTTCTTCGCGACAGTGCCGCCGCCGTTGATCTTGCGCACTTCGCGCGAAAGCTCTTCGACACGGCTCGTAAGCGTACGCACTTCGTCGCGGCCCGGCACGCCGAGACGGCCGAGCGCGCGCGAGACGCGATCCTCGAACACCTTCTCGAGTTTGTCCCAGGTTTCCTGGCTGCGCTCGCGAACCTGACCCAGCGTCGATTCGACATTGCCGCGCGCTTCGGCGACTTTCGCGTCGGTGAACTTGCGCGTCTTCGCGTCGAGCGCCGCGCCTTCCTTGACCAGTGACTCGAACAGCTTGCCGCCTTCGGCCTGGGCTTTGGCGAACGCGCCAAGTCCAGCGAGCCAGATCTGCTGCGCGGAATCCATCACGGTCTTGCTGACGCCGCGAGCCTGCTGCGTGGCGGCTTCTGCGGGTGCGCGGTTCTTCAGTTTCGGCTTGCTCATCTCTCGCTCCGATCCGGTCGCGCGGCGGCTGCCGCGAGTGCCATCGACTCTAGATACGCGCGCTAGAGCAGACACACTACGAAGGGCATATCGATGCCCGCAACATGGAGCGGCGAAGATGCGGAAGCGAGAAATCCGGGCAAGCACATTCAGAGCGAGTCTCGCCGGACCCGGGCGATGCCGTTTCAACCCTATCGCTGCCGTTACGCACCTAACGCGACTGCTTCAAGCCGTGCCGAATTCATCGTCGAGCTGGCGGGTGATCTCGCGCTCGATCACGGGCTTCAGCGCACCCATCAGGAACCCGAGCTCGGCGTGGATGTGCACCTCCTGTTTGGCGACGGCGATCTTCCCGTCGACGCCGGCGCGCGAGAAGTTCAGGACATTGCCTTCCCATCGGTGCGAGATGCCGTATTGCTTGGCAATGGCTTTCGCGACTCGTTCGACGGCCGCCTTTGCGTCCTTCATGCTGCGGCCATGTGTGCGGCGGATATCGATGACGGCCATCGAGCGGCACTCCGAATGTTCTCCAGGCGCGATGATGCCTCAGAGGCGTACCGCGCGGCGATCCTGAGGTCCGATGCGGTCCGCGCACCGGAGGGCGCAAGCGTCGCACGCAAGGCCGCTATACTGGCGCACCGCAGCCCGCCGATCGGATCTTGATGCGCCTCAGCTTTCTCAATGGCGAGCACGCCGACTTTGTCGTGGAAGGTGGCGTCATCAGTCTCGGCAGCGCGGAGGGCAATACGCTCGTTCTCAACGGTCGTGACATTGCGCCGTGGCATGCTCGGGTCAACGTCGATCAGCGCGGCATCGTGCTCGAAGTCCTCGATTTCGCCGCACGCACGCACGTGAACGCACGGCCCGTGCGCGAGAAAGCACTGATGCGCCTGGGCGATGTGCTTTGCCTGGGCGTGGTCGCGATGATGCTGAAGCCGGACCGCGACGATGCGATCGAAACGAATCTGCCGGCCGAATCCGACGATACGGACGACTCAACCGATGCAGTGCCGGCGAGAGTCGTGCTGCGCGGCGTCGCGGGCAGCCATTTCGGCCGCGCGATCGCATTGCGCCAGCGGCTCGTGATCGGCCGCGCCAGCGATTGCGACATCGTCATCGACGACGCGCAGATCGCGCCGCATCACGCGACGATCGAGAACATCGAGGAAGCCATCTGCTTGCGCGACATGGGTTCGGGCGCTGGTGCCATGGTCAACGGTCTGCGCCTCAAAACCGCGGTGCTGCACACAGGCGATCAGATCGCCTTCGGGCGCGACCATTTCCTGATCGAGGCGCCGGGCATGCCGCTGCGCGGCGAAGTCAGCTCGGCGCAATCGCAGGCTGCGACGGGCGAGACGATGGGCGGCGAAGCCGTGCAAGTTCCAACCGTAGACACACGCGGATCGATCTGGTGGCTGATCGGTGCGGCGGCGCTGATCGCGCTAGGGCTTGTCTGGATTCTGCTGCGCGGCGCTTAGCCGACTTTCGGCCACCGCATCTTGCGTGGCGCATCGAGCAAGTCCGAACCTCATCGGATTTTCACTTCGGCTGAAATGCGCGAATCGTGCTCGGCCCCGACGCGGCGTCTTGCGCGTCTGCTGCACTGCGGCATAATGAGGTTCGAATCTGAGGAGACGCGCGTGAGCCGCGGATACAACTTCAGCGCCGGACCCGCGGCGTTGCCCGAAGAAGTGCTGCAGCAGGCGAAGGCCGAGCTGCTGGAATGGGACGGCGCACGCGCATCGGTGATGGAGATCAGCCACCGGAGCAAGGAATTCGTGGCGCTGGCTCAAGAATCCGAGCGCGATCTTCGCGATCTCCTGTCGATTCCGGCGAACTACAAGGTGCTGTTCCTGCAAGGCGGCGCTACGCACCATTTCGCGCAGATACCGATGAACTTCGCGCACCGTGACCGGACCGCCGATTACGTCGTCACCGGTGATTGGGGCGAGAAGGCGGAAAAAGAGGCGAAGGCCTCCGTTGCGGCGCGCATCGCGGCAACTTCATCCGAAACCAACTTCGATCGCATTCCGCCGCGCGCGTCGTGGGATCTCGATCCGAACGCCGCTTATCTGCACTACACGCCGAACGAGACGATCCGCGGCGTTGAATTCCACGATATCCCCGACGCGGGCCGTGTTCCGCTGATCGCGGACGTGTCGTCGACGATTCTTTCCCGGCCGCTCGACGTATCGCGTTTCGGCGTTCTCTACGCGGGCGCACAGAAGAATATTGGTGCGGCGGGTCTGGTCGTGATGATCGTCAGCGACGAGATGCTTGCGCGCTGTCCGAAAGAACTTCCCAAGATATTCAACTACGCCGAGCAAGCGGCGCAGGATTCCATGT
>DASYJJ010000411.1:0-2695 GCA_035996605.1 Rhodanobacteraceae bacterium | reverse complement strand
GGCGCCTACCCGCATCCGCCTTCGGCCGAGCGGAGCCGGCGCGACATCCGTACTCTTTGCCGATGCCCGCGCGTGCGGAGCATCCGAGGCTCTCGTTTCCATGCGCTTGACCACGATCAAACTGGCCGGATTCAAATCCTTCGTCGATCCGACCACGCTGCACCTGCCCACCAACATGTCCGGCATCGTCGGGCCGAACGGCTGCGGCAAGTCGAACATCATCGATGCGATCCGCTGGGTCATGGGCGAGAGCGCCGCGAGCCGCCTGCGCGGCGATTCGCTGACCGATGTCATCTTCTCGGGTTCGTCCGGCCGCAAGCCCGTCGGCAGCGCGATGGTCGAGCTCCTGTTCGACAACTCAGATGGCCTCATCGTCGGCGAATACGCGAGCTACACGGAGATCTCGGTCAAGCGCATCGTCAGCCGAGATGGGCAGTCGCAGTATTTCCTCAACGGCGTGCGCTGCCGCCGGCGCGACATCACCGATATTTTCCTCGGCACCGGCCTTGGCCCGCGCAGTTACTCGATCATCGAGCAGGGCATGATCAGCGAGATCGTCGAAGCCGATCCGGAGCAGCTGCGCAATCATCTCGAAGAAGCGGCCGGAATTTCGAAATACAAGGAGCGCCGCAAGGAAACCGAGAGCCGCATCAAGGCGACGCGCGAGAATCTCGACCGCGTGCGCGACGTGCGCGACGAAGTCGAAAAACAGCTCGAACACCTCAAGCGCCAGGCGCGCGCCGCCGAGCGCTGGCAGGGTTTCAAGAACGAGCAGAAGAAAAAGGAAGCCGAGCTCAAGGCATTGAGTCTGCGCGAGGCGCAAGCCGCCGTGAGCACGCATTCGGGCGAATTGCGCAAGGCCGAGCTTGCGATAGAGCAGCAGGTTGCCGAGCAGCGTCATTGCGAGGCGGAGCTCGAAACCGGCCGCGAGACACACGCGACGCATGCCGAGCATCTCAACAAGGTGCAATCGGAGGTCTACAAGATCGGCGCGGAAATCGCCCGCGTCGAGCAACAGATACAGCATCACAAGGAGTTGACCGAACAGCTGCAGCGCGCACGCGAGGAAACCGAGCGTGCGCACGGCGAGCTCGCGGCGCACATCGCCGACGATCACGCGCGGCACGATGAAGTGCACCGCGTGCTTGCCGAAGCCGAGCCGAAAATGGCGCAACTGCGCGCCGCCGACGAGGAGGCCGCCGAGGCCGCCCGTGCCGCCGAAGCGAAACTCGCCGAGTGGCAGACGCAATGGGATGCGCACGCCGGCATTTCGTCGCAGGCCACGCAGTCGGCCGAGGTCGAGCGCACGCACATCGATTATCTGGATCGACGTCTGCTCGAGGCGGATCAACGCCACACCGCGCTCGACACCGAACGCACGGCCGCGAATCTCGATGAACTCGCACAGGCGCTGCAAACGCTCGAGACGCAACATGCGAGCGCGCAGGCACAGATCGAATCCGTGACGCACAATCTCGATGAGCGTCGCGGCGCCGCCGAAAGCCTGCTCGAACGCGAGCGCTCGCAGCACGCCTCGCTCAGTGCGAAGCGTGGCGAGCTCGAAGCGGCGCGCGGGCGTCTCGGCTCGCTCGAGGCGTTGCAGCATGCCGCTCTCGGAGAAACCGGCGCCGCCGCCCGCGAATGGCTGCAGAGCGCGGGGCTCGGCAATCCGCGCCGGCTCGGCGAGATCCTGCAGGTCGAACCGGGTTGGGAACGTGCCGTCGAGACCGTGCTCGACGGCTGGCTCGAAGCGGCGATCGTCGACGACGTCGGCGATCCGGCGATGCGACTTGGTTCACTCGACTCCGCCGATCTCACCTTGATGTCGAAGGCGACCGATTCGGTGAGCGCCGCCGAAGGCACGCTCGCTGCGGTAACGAGCGGTCCTGCCGCTGCGCGACGCATGCTCGCGCGTGTGCGTACCGCGCGATCGCTCGATGAGGCACGCGCGTCAGCGACAAGGCTCGGCGAGGGCGAATCGGTGGTGACACCCACCGGTGAATGGCTTGGTGCCGGTTTTGCGCGCGTGCTGCGCGGCTCGGACTCGCGTGTCGGCGTCATCGCACGCGAACGCGAGATCCGCGAGTTGAAGAACACGTCCGCCGATCTCGAACGCGGGATTGCCGCGCATGTGGAGGCCGCCGATGCCGGCAAGCGCAAGCGCACCGACGCCGAAACGGCACGCGACGATGCGCAGCGCGAGGTCTACGTCGCCCACAAGCGTCTTGCCGAAATCGCGGGCCAATTGCAAAGCCAGCGCGGCCGCATCGACGGCGCGCGCGAGCGCATGGGCCGTGTGGTCACCGAACTCGAAGAACTCGAACGCCGTATCGCCGGCGATCGCGAACAGGCGCGGGAAGCGCGCGGCAGGCTCGAATCCGCTATTGCCCAAATGAGCGATCACGAGCGGCGCCGGCAGACTCTGGACAGCGAACGCCGCGCGTTGCTCGAATCGCGCGAGGAAACGCGCATGAACTCGCGCGAAGCGAGCGACAGCGCGCATCAGATGGCGCTTTCGGTCGAATCGCGGCGCGCTGCGCTGGCCTCGCTCGAACAATCGCTGCAGCGCATGCAGGGCCAGCTGCAGCAGTTCGAATCGCGGCGTAGCGAGATCGCCGCGCAGCTTTCCACCGGCAACGATCCTGTCGCCGGGCTCGAAACCGAGCGGCAGACGTATCTCAACCAGCGCCTCGTC
>DASYJJ010000410.1:0-4430 GCA_035996605.1 Rhodanobacteraceae bacterium | reverse complement strand
GCCGCTCAGCACCTGCTTGACGCTGGACTGCTGCGCCGGATCCGGCGTGTCGGCGGAGGGCGCGAAACGATGGTGCACGGCCAGCGTCTGCGTTTCGCCGGTTTGTTCGGGACGCGCCTGCACGAGCAGCGCGAAATCGAGTGCAAGCCAGTCGATCGCCGAACGCATCGCCGCTGCGACGCCTTCATCGCCACCGCCCATCTCCGTCAGTCGTGCCAGGAGACCGAGCACCTGCTGATAGCGACCGAGTTCGCCGACTTCGCGGAACGTGTAGAAATGCACGAGTCGCCCGTCCTGCACCGCGAGCCGTACGTAGAGATCGATCGGATACGTCGCTCCGTCCGCGCGAGGCTTCTGTGTGCGCGCGCGCACGCTGCCCTCGCGGCCGAGCTTCAAGTTCAATTCTGCGCGCTGATCCGGAGAAAACGTCGCATCAAAACTCTCCACGCGCCCGCCGAGCACCTGCGCGCGACCGAAGCCCGAGCGCTGCACAAATGTCGCGTTGACTTCGAGAATGCGTCCGCTTTTCGGATCGACGACGGCAATCTCGTCGAGGCTTCCGTCGAATGCGAAGTGGTACCTGTCGGCGCTGGTCGTCGGAGTGGACGCCGGGCTCGTCGTTTCGCGCCGCACGGCGAGCACTGCGTTGATGCGCGTCAGTGCCTCGCCCGCATGCACGGGACTCGTGATCCATTCGACGACACCGGGCGGCATGCGCTCCCAGTGCGCCTGCTGGCGCGCGGTGTTTGCCGAAAGGATGCCGATCACCGGCACCGGCGCACTCGGATGGTACTGACGCAGCTCGCCGCAGAATGCGAGCGCCGAGCGTGCATCATCGAGGAATTCGAGCAGCACGAGATCGATCTGCGGATCCTGCTCGAGGAACGCGCGCGCTTGCGCGACATCCTTCGCGGTGTAGATCGCGTCGAACTCCTGCGCGTCGAGCGCGTCGAACAACACGCGGCGATCGTCGCGATCGGTTGCGACGATGAGGACCGAGCCGCGGCCTTCGTTGGCCGTCATCACGATACCCACCGACCGTCGCGCAGGCGCGGCGGTGCGCGTACTTCACTGTCCGGATTCAGCCGTTGCAACGATCCTTCGAGCTCCTCCGGAACGCTGAGGTTGGCGCCGAGGAAAACGATCTTGCGTTCGTTGCCGGTATGAATGCGCGAGATGCGCCGGAGCAACACGGTATCCGGCGGCTTCAGGTGATCCTCGAAACCCGTGAACAGATAAATGCCGAAATGCATGCTCTGCAGGACATAGCGAAGCGCGTCGGTGATGCGCTTGGAGCCGGGCACGCGCAGGCCGCTTTCGCGCAGCGAAGAAATGCCGTTGTCGGGATCCCACAGATACATCGAAGTGCCCGTGCGCATCGCAAGCGTCCGGAACTGCGTCAGGGCATCGTTGACGTGGTTCGTCTCGAGCGCGATGAGATTGCCGGCCGCCTTCAGAATCTGCTCGAGCAGTTTCTGTGTGACCAGCATCTCGGCGGCTTTTTCGGCCAACGCCTTCTCCATCGCGCGCAGAGCGGACGCGGCTGTGCGCCGCACCGTCATGGTAACGGATTCCCGGGGGAAAATACCTTAGTTTTCAATGCCGAACGGTCGCATTGACCCGACGCTCGGCTTGCCGGGATCATAACCCTCCACTTTTATGCGGAGCCGGTCATGTTCGAGGGGCTGCGTTTTCTCAACTGGCGCTCCGAACGCGACGCGGATGGCATCGTCACGCTGACGCTCGACCGCCCCGGCAGCTCCGTCAACGCACTCAGTCGCAGCGTGCTCGACGAGTTGCAGGAAATCGTCGAACGACTTTCGTTCGAGCCGCCGCGGGGTCTGGTGATTCATTCGGGCAAAGCCGCGGGTTTCGCCGTCGGCGCTGATCTCAATGAATTCGCCGAATACGAAAAATCCGGCACGGTGCTCGACAACATCGAGAGCGGCCAGCGCATCTATCAGCAGCTTGCGCGGCTGCGTTGCCCAAGCGTGCTCGCGATCCACGGTCATTGCATGGGCGGCGGCACCGAGATGGCGCTCGCCTGCCGCTATCGCGTTGCCGCACGCGATCCTTCGACGCGGATTGGACTTCCCGAAATCAAGCTCGGCCTGCATCCCGGCTGGGGCGGCACCGCGCGCTTGCCGCGCCTGATAGGCGCGCCCGCCGCGTTGGAGCTGATGCTGACCGGTCGTGCGGCGTCGGCCGAAAACGCGAAGGCGATTGGTCTTGTCGACGCGCTGTGCGCGCCCGAGCTGCTCATAGAAACCGCGAAGGAGATGATCCGCCATCCGCGATCACGCCCGATCGTGCAGCGCGCCGTCGCGCGGGCAACCAACATCTGGCCCGTGCGCCAAATTCTCGCGCCGGTTTTTCGCAAACAGACCGCCGCGAAAGCGAGGCCCGAGCACTATCCCGCACCGTTCGCATTGATCGAAGTCTGGCGTCGCGGAGGCTCGAGCATTTCGCAGCGCCTCAAACTCGAAGCGCGCTCGATAGCCAAGCTTGCAGAGACGCCGGCCTGCAGAAACTTGATTCGCGTGTTCTTTCTGCAGGAGCGTCTGAAGCGGCTCGGCGCAGATGTCGATCCCGGTATCCGCCGCGTGCATGTCATAGGCGCCGGCGTGATGGGCGGCGACATCGCCGCATGGTGCGCGTTGCGCGGATTCGACGTGACCTTGCAGGATCGCGAAATGAAATACATCGCGCCGGCGCTCGATCGCGCGCGCGAACTTTTCAACAAGCGCCTGAAGACGCCCGATCGCATCGAGCCGGCGCTCGCGCGACTCAAGGCCGATGTCGAAGGCAGCGGTATCGCGACGGCGGATCTCGCCATCGAGGCGATCTTCGAGAATCTCGAAGCCAAGCAGGAGCTTTATCTCAGGATCGAGCCGACGCTCAAGCCCAATGCGCTGCTCGCGACGAATACGTCGAGCATTCCGCTCGACGAGCTGCGTTCAGCGGTGCAGAACTCCGGACGCTTTCTCGGCCTGCACTATTTCAATCCGGTCGCGCTGATGCCGCTGGTCGAGATCGTGCGCCACGATCGTCTCGACACGGCGGACGAAAAACGTGCGCTCGCGTTCTGCAAAGCGATCGACAAGCTGCCGGTGCCGGTCAAGGGAACGCCGGGATTCCTGGTCAACCGGATCCTGATGCCGTATCTGCTCGAATCGATGCGCATCTATCAGGAAGGCGTGCCGGGCGCGGTGATCGACAAGGCCGCGAAAAAGTTCGGCATGCCGATGGGGCCCATCGAACTCGCCGACACGATCGGCCTCGACGTTGCCGCTTCGGTCGGTGAAGAGCTGGGGCCGTTCCTGGGACTCGATGTGCCGAAGGAACTCGACGATCTTGCCAAGAGCGGCAAACGCGGCAAGAAGGATGGCCAGGGACTTTACACGTGGGAAAACGGCAAGCCGAAGAAGCCCGAGGTCGATCCGGGCTACGTCGCGCCCGACGATCTTGAAGATCGGCTCATTCTGCCGATGCTCAACGAAGCAGTCGCCTGTCTTCACGACGGCGTAGTCGACGATGCGGATCTGCTCGATGCGGGCGTCATCTTCGGCACGGGCTTTGCGCCGTTCCGCGGCGGTCCGATCCAATACATCCGCCAAACCGGCGCCGACGCGCTGCGATCCAAACTCGAGGCCCTCGCGCAGCGTCACGGCGATCGCTTCAAACTTCGACCCGGCTGGGATTCGGCGGCGCTGAGGTCCGCATGAATCGGTGGATATTCCGCGCTTTGCACGCACGCGACGACATCGTGTCGTCGTCGAGCAACGCGGTTCCGACCGGGTAACCACGATGGGAATGAAAGAACTCGCGTTCTGGGCGTTGATCGCGGTGTCGAGCGTTTGCGCCGGAATCTATGGCTACCATCGGTTCAAGCTGATTCGTCCGGATCTCTTCGATGAAGGGAAAACTCATGGAGTCTCCGAAGCGGAACGCGCAGCGCGCATTGCCGAATATCAGCAGAAGGGCGATACGCTTTCGCGCGCAGCGGCCGTGACTCGCGCACCGAAGCCGGGCGAGACCTGTATCGACGGCGTGATCGTTACGACGACCGGCAACGGGGCGGGATCCGAGACAAGAACCGTCGTCGCAAACGGACAGTCGGTTCGTTGCGATGCGCAAACCGGGCAACACTGAGAGCGACTTTTTCTCGCTCGCGCTCAAGTAGCCAAGACCAGCGGCACGGTTCCGATCCGCCTTTCGTTCCGTCAGCGCGGACGCGCACCTTCTGCGTCCGATCCCGCCTCGCCTTTCGCCAGCCCCGAATGCCGCACGTCCTTGCCGCGAACGAGATACAAAACGTATTCGCACAGATTCTTGCAACGATCGCCGATCCGCTCGAACGAGCGCGCGCACCAGAGGCGATCCAATTCCACTGGAATTTGCGCGGGCGCATGCTGCATGCGTTCGACCAG
>DASYJJ010000409.1:0-2511 GCA_035996605.1 Rhodanobacteraceae bacterium | reverse complement strand
GTCGCGTTCGGCCAGCGCGCCATCGCGGCGTCGAGAGCGCCTTCGATCTGCGCGAACTCGCCGACCTGTGCCTCGAACGGCGGATCGATCAGCACGAGACCGCGTTTCTGTTTCGGCGGTGTCAGTGCTCTCAAGGCTTCGTAACCGTCGCGCTGATGCACCGCGAAGCGCGCATCGCCGCGAAAGAGAGCCTTCAGTGCGGTGGCTTCGTCTTCCTGCAGCTCGCACAGTATCGCGTGATCGTGTTCGCGAAGCACAAGACTCGCAAGAAGCGGCGATCCCGGATACACGGCGAGCTCGGCGCCTTGCCCCGCATTCAGCGCGCGCACCAGATTCACGTAGATGTGCAGGAGCGAGGGCAAGCGCGTGCTCGTCAGGAGACGCTGCACGCCGCCGGCGTATTCGCGCGTGCGCGTCGCTTCCTCGCCGCGAAGGTCATAGCGGCCGCGTCCTGCGTGCGTGTCGAAATAGCAGAAGGCGCTCTGCTTGCGCTTCAGCGATTCGAGAACGCCGAGCAGAATCGAATGCTTGAACACATCGGCGAAATTGCCGGCGTGGAATGCATGGCGATAGTTCATCAGGTGCGCGAGTCAGGGAATGCGAAAGGGCGTTCTCATGCGCGCGACGCGCTCCGAAACGCCCGCGGCGGCTCGATCGCTTTGCGCACACGCCGGCCGATGCGTACCATTGGGCCGTGAGCCTTCTTTGTACCAGCTTCCCGCTCGATCTGCGACGCATCGCGCGCTCGCGCGTCGCGCGTCTGCTGGTCTGGGTGCTGGCTCTGGCGCTGCCTTTTACGAATACGGCGATGGCGGCCATGCCGATGGCGCCGGTGTCCGCAAGCGGCTCACATGCGACGGTTTCGCATCCGGCCGCCCATGATGCTCATTGCGCAGGCCGTGCGATGTCCGTCCCTGTTCACGCGCATTGCGCGGGGCTCGCGCCGACCGCCGCGCACGCGGCTCATGCCGGCGACGGCTGCGGATGCTGCATCGGCAAGACGTGCGCGTGCGTGCAAATTTTCGATGTGCCGGCCGTCAACGCGTTGTTCGCGCGCGTCGCGCCCGCGAGCCGGTTGTTCTCTGTGCTTCCGCCGCGCCCTTATGCGGCGATCGAGGCACGCCTCCTGCGACCTCCGATCGTCTGATCCCTGGCAGTTGGCCGGTGTGCTGACGTGACGCGCATTCAGGGCGTGTCGTGCCGCGCGCCGTTCTCGGTCTGCGATACGCAGGCGTCGCCGTGTTTCCGGGTGGTCCCATGAAATTCCATGATGTCGATGCGCCTTTCGCGCTGGTTCCGATATCGCGCCGGCGCTTCGTGCAGGGCCTTGCACTGAGTGGCGTCGCTGTCGGATTCGGCTTGGCGCGCCTGCCGGGTTTCGCGATGGAGAGCGCGCAGGCGACTTCGGCTCGGGCCGTTCTGACCGGCAGTGACTTCGATCTTTCGATCGGCGAGCTGCCCGTCAATTTCACCGGCGCGGATCGGCGCGCGACTGTCGTCAACGGCCAACTTCCGGCGCCGTTGCTGCGCTGGCGGCAAGGCGACACGGTCACCTTGCGCGTGCGCAACACGCTGCCGGTGCGAAGCTCGATCCATTGGCACGGCGTCATCCTTCCTGCGGACATGGATGGCGTGCCGGGCCTCAGCTACATGGGCATTGCGCCCGGCGAAAGTTATGTTTATCGCTTCACGGTGAATCAGGCCGGTACGTACTGGTATCACAGCCATTCTCGCTTTCAGGAGCAGATTGGCCTTTACGGTCCCATAGTGATCGAGCCGCGCGGCGGAGAGCGCTTTCCTGCCGATCGCGAGCATGTCGTGTTTTTATCCGACTGGACCGACGCCGATCCCGAGCGCATCTACGCGACGTTGAAGAAACAAAGCAGCTACTACAACTTCGGCAAGCCGACCGCCGGCGATTTCCTGCGCGATGTGAGCGCGCACGGCATCGAAAACGCGCTCGCCGACCGGCGCATGTGGAACCGGATGCGCATGGATCCGTCCGATCTCGCCGACGTTTCCGCGACGGCCTACACGTACCTCATGAACGGCGCCCCGCCCGCGCGCAACTGGACCGCACTGTTCTCGCGCGGGGAAAAAGTGCGGTTGCGTTTCATCAACGGCGCTTCGATGACATTCTTCGATGTACGCATACCGGGTCTCGCGTTCACCGTCGTCGCCGCCGACGGGCAGGATATCGAGCCGGTGACCGTCGACGAATTCCGCATCGCTCCGGCGGAAACGCTCGACGTGATCGTCACGCCATCGGGCGATCGCGCGTACACGATCTTCGCGCAGGCGATGGACCGCTCCGGTTTCGCGCGCGGAACGCTGGCGCCGCGAAGCGGCATGGAGAGCGAGATACCTCCGCTCGATCCGCGGCCGATGCTGACGATGCGCGACATGATGGGTGCGATGGATCACGGCGCGATGGCTGGCATGAGTCATCACGCGATCGGCGATGCACCGTCTGTATCGATGAAAACAGGCGAAATGCAACGCGACGGAGCG
>DASYJJ010000408.1:0-9599 GCA_035996605.1 Rhodanobacteraceae bacterium | reverse complement strand
CCCCTCTCCCGCTTGCGGGAGAGGGCAGGGTGAGGGCCCGCTCGAGACAACGCCGCAAGTGCTTTCTGCATGCTCCTCACCCTCTCTCCCGCAAACGGGAGAGAGGGAAGGCGGCGCGGACGCGCGTCGGTAAACCGGCGGTTGCGGCGAATCCGTTATCATCCAGCGTTTCCCGAGTCCCGCCGTCGCCATCGCGACGCGACCGCCACTGCGCGCGGATCGGTCCGGCGGACACGGCCCGTGGCGCGGAAGGAAAGCATGAGAGTTCTGGTCAGCAATGATGACGGCGTCGACGCTCCGGGCTTGCGTGTTCTCGCGCAGCGCCTCGCGGCCGTCGGCGAAGTCACGGTCGTGGCGCCCGACCGCGATCGCTCCGGAGCCAGCAATTCGTTGACGCTCGACCAGCCGATCCGTGTCGTGCGGCTCGACGACGGCCGCTACCGCGTCGCCGGCACGCCGACCGATTGCGTGCACCTCGCGCTGTCGGGTCTGCTCGATCACGAGCCCGACATCGTCGTTTCGGGAATCAACAACTCGGCCAATCTCGGCGACGACGTGATCTATTCCGGCACGGTCTCCGCGGCGATGGAAGGTCGCTTCCTCGGATTTCCGGCGATCGCGATTTCGCTAGCCAGCGAGGACCACAAGGGCATTCATTACGACAGCGCGGCCGAAGCCGTGCTGCTCCTGATGCGCAAACTGCTGGTCGATCCGCTGCCGGCCGATACGATCCTCAACGTCAACGTGCCTGATCGACCCTGGAACGAGATGCGCGGTTTTGCCGTCACGCGCCTCGGCCGCCGGCATCGCTCCGCGCCGTGCGTCGCGCAAATCGATCCGCGCGGCCGGCCGATCTACTGGATCGGTCCGCCGGGCGAAGCGGAGGACGATGCTCCCGGCACGGATTTCCACGCGATCCGTTCGGGCCAGATCTCGATCACGCCGATCCATGTCGATCTCACGCGCTATCAGGCGCTGGAGAAAATAAGCGGCTGGGTTGCGTCGCTCGAGCCGAAACTCGGCAGCGCCGCATGATCCATTTCGCACAGCGAATCCGGACGACTGCGTTGCGCGCGCCGAAAGGAAAAGCGCGATGACGTTCCTGCGTCCGGATCCGGCGTCGCGCGGCCTTGGCATGACTTCGCAACGCGCGCGCGATCGTCTGGTCGAGCGACTCGCCGCGGAAGGCATCCGCGATCGCCGCGTGCTCGACGTCATCCGTCAATTGCCACGTCATCTCTTCATCGACGAAGCGCTCGCATCGCGCGCATACGAGGACACTGCGCTTCCGATCGGCCAGGGCCAGACCATTTCGCAGCCGTGGGTCGTCGCGCGCATGACCGAAGCGTTGATCGAGCACGCTTTGCCGCGGCGCGTGCTCGAGATCGGCACGGGTTCGGGTTACCAATGCGCGGTGCTCGCGGCGCTGGTCGAAAGGATTTACACGGTCGAGCGCATCGAAGAACTCTTGCGCAATGCGCGCCGTCGTTTTCGCAAGCTCGGCGTCACCAACGTTCGTTCGCGTCACGCGGATGGCCGGCTCGGCTGGCCCGAGGAAGCGCCGTTCGATGCGATCATCCTGACCGCCGCCGGCGTTGCGCTCGATGGCGCGCTGCTCGATCAGCTCGCGCCGGACGGCTGCCTGGTCGCGCCGGTCGGTCCCACCGGACAACAGATGTTGCTGCGTGTGCGCCAGGTCGAAGGCGAGTGGGTGCGTGAGTCGCTCGGCGCAGTGAGTTTCGTGCCTCTGCTCGGCGGTGTTGGTTGATGCCCGCCGTGCGTGCGGTCAGGGGCGGCGCGGCGCGATGAAGATCTTCAAGCCGCTCTACGAACGAGCGCTGCGCTGGGCGGCTCAGCCGCAGGCGCCGTGGTATCTGGCGATCCTCAGTTTTTTCGAAGCGATCATTTTTCCGATCGCGCCTGAAATCATGCTCGCACCGATGGTGCTCGCGAAGCCCGAACGCTGGGCGCGCTACGCCGGACTCAGCCTTTTCTGCTCGATGCTGGGCGCACTGGTCGGCTATGCGCTCGGACACTATGCGTTCGATCTGGTGCGACCGCTGCTCGCCGATCTTGGCTGGCTGCCTCATCTCGACGAATGGGTCGGCCAGCTCAAGGCCGACGCGGCGCTGCATCCATGGACCGCGTTCTGGACACTCGTGCTGGCCGGATTCCTGCCCGTGCCGCTCAAGATTTTCACCTGGGCCTCGGGCATCGTCGGCGTGCCGCTGCCGGCGTTCATCGCCAGCATGCTCGTCGGGCGGGGCAAGCGCGTGCTACTCGTGGCCGGTCTGATCCGGCTCGGCGGCAAGCGCGCCGAAGAAAAGCTGCACCGCTGGATCGAACCGCTCGGCTGGGCCGCCGTCGCGCTGGTCGTCGCTGTTATCATCTACTTTAAGTTCGTCCGATAAACTATTGCCATGGAAAGGGATTATCGGAGAGTTCTGCTGTTCGGCCTCGCTTTGGCAGCAGGGCTTTCCGGGTGCGCTTCGACGGGCGAGGCGCCGGTGGAGGATCGGAGCTTCCCGTCCGCTTCGCCCTCGCACTCGACGGTGGTCGCACCGACGAAGGCGCAAACGTCCGCCAGCGGCATTTACAGGGTTCAACGCGGCGACACGCTCTACAGCATCGCGTTCCGGCACGGCATCGACTATCGCGAGCTCGCCGAGTGGAACAGCATCGAGCCGCCGTATACGATTTACCCAGGCCGTGAGCTTCGCCTTTCTTCGGCGCGTTCTGGCCAAAAACGCGTGGTGGCGGCGGTGCCGGCAGCACCTCCGTCATCGTCCCCGACGACTTCGCCTGCCGCGGCCCCTCTGCACGGCGCGACATCGGCGGCGAAACCCGGGCCTTTCGAACCATCGGCCGCTCCGCCATCGGCCGCTTCAGCGCGGCCTCCGTCCAGCGCACCCACGGCGTCATCGCCGATCGCACCGCCTGTGGCGTCCGCTACGAAATCGCCGCCCGCACCGGTTTCCGACGCCACGGTGGCGAGTGTGGGCGATGTCGCCTGGCGCTGGCCTGCGGACGGCAGCGTCGTGGGTACGTTTACCGTCGGCGATCCGGTCAAGCAGGGTATCGACATCGCCGGTCAACCCGGCGCGCCGGTACGCGCGGCGGCCGATGGCACCGTGGTCTACAGCGGCAACGGTTTGATCGGTTACGGCGAGTTGATCATCGTTAAGCACAACCCGGCTTTCCTCTCGGCGTACGGCCACAACCGCAAACGCTTGGTGCAGGAAGGCGATCACGTGAAGGCGGGACAGACGATCGCCGAAATGGGCGCGAGCGCGGCGAACCGCAACGAGCTGCACTTCGAGATTCGCCGCAACGGCAAGCCGGCCAATCCGCTCGACTATCTGCCGCGTCGCTGAGCGCAACCGCACGACGCAGTCGAGGGCGTAAGCTCTGGTGATGGCCGCTGACGTTCCGTCCGAAGACGTTCCATCGGAGATTGCGAGCGAGGACTTCAAGGATCTCGTCGATGCGATCGAACCGCAGGACGAAGAAGCGCGCTCGTCGACCAGCGTCTATCTGAGCGAGATTGGCCTCACGCCACTGCTCACCGCGAGCGACGAAATTGCGTTGGCGACTGCGATACGCGGCGGCGATGGCGAAGCGCGACGGCACATGATCGAGGCGAACCTTCGTCTTGTCGTATCCATCGCGCGATCGTACGTCGGACGCGGCGTACCGCTGATGGATCTGATCGCCGAAGGCAATCTCGGACTCATCCGCGCAGTCGAAAAGTTCGATCCGGCGCGCCGTCTGCGTTTTTCGACGTACGCGGTGTGGTGGATTCGCGAAGCGGTGCAGCACGCCGTGATGCACCACGGTCGCACGGTGCGCCTGCCCGTCCACGTCTTGCGCGAGCTCGCGCAGGTGTTGCGCGCGGAACGCGAGATCGCCGCGCGCACGGGAACGGCGCCGAGCCTCGAGCAGATCGCGGCGACAGTAGGCAAGGAGATGCGTGACGTCGCCGAACTTTTTCGCGTCGGCGAAAACGTGACCTCGCTCGATGCCGCCGTGGAATCCGGCGAACGGCTTGCTTCGCCGGTGGATCGCGAGGAATCAGCGAGCGCGCTGTCGCCTGCGGAAGCGGAACGGCTTGGCCTCTGGCTGTCGCGACTCACCGAACGCCAGCGCGCCGTGATGCAGCGGCGCTTCGGGCTCGGCGGCGCGCCGGTTCAGTCGCTCGCGGAAATCGGGCGCGAGCTTGGCATCACGCGCGAGCGCGCGCGGCAAATCCAGGAAGAGGCGATGAAGAAATTGCGGAAGTTGTCGCACACGTCTGCCGCGGATTCCCGCGGCTTGCAAGAGAAGCCGACGAAATAGCCTTCCACACTATTTCTAAGGTGAGCCGCACTTGCCCCGGCATGCACCGCGCTTCCATTCGTCGAGCTGATTTTTCGTCTGTTCGTGTGCTTCCACTTCCTGCCCATAGGTATGGCAGGTGGTCACCGGAATGTGCGAGCCGACTGGCGCCTCGTTCTTGCAGATTACGCGGTCTCGATCGCGGCGGGTCAGGATCGAATTGACGACTTCCTGGTCGTTGAACAGCTTGATCTTGGTGTCCTGTTTCATGCTCTGTACGGAATCGTTCTGGCTGAAGAGCGTTTCCATCTCGGTGAGTTTCTGGTCGACCGTCTTGCGCTCATCGACCTTCATGTACTCGTAGCGCCCGCCGTCTTCCATTTCCTTGCGCACATCTGCCGCAACCTCGACGAACTTCTCCTTCGTCTCCGCGTTGACGGCCTTCTCGTGGTAGTTCTCCTTGGCGAATGTCCCGGACATCGCAACGACAGCGACCAATGCACTCAGCGGCAGGCTTATCGATTTCATCGGCTGGTTCCCAAATTTGATCGAACGCAGGCAGGCGTCCCCGCACCTTCTCTTGATCTTAGGAGGCGCTCCGGATCAAGTCAACGACTTGTTTCGTACTATCGGCTTCGTTTGTTCGACGGAGGCCTGCGGATGGGTCGCTGAGAACAACTTCACTTTCCGGCGGGCAACATGAACGCCGCTACCGCTCGACGCCCTTCGGATGCAAGCAGGTTGTAGGTGCGGCTCGCCGCCGCGTTGTCCATGACTTCGACGCCGATGCGTTTTTGCAGCAGCGCCAACAGCGCCTCGCGGGGCGGGAACACCTGGCGCTCGCCGGTGCCGAGGAGGACGACTTCCGGATTCAACGCCGCGATGAGATCGGCGGCTGCGGTATCGAATTCAGCGGCGTGGGTGACCGGCCAGTCCTCGACGACTTTATCCGGAGCAAGCACGAAGCTTCGCGTCAGTTCGCGATCGACGACGGTGATCGCATGCGGCGTGCACGCGCGCACGAACAGATAACCTTCCGCCCGGTCCTGTGTCAGCTGCATCGATCGCTACTTCCGCGGCAGCTCGATCCTCGGCTGTTTCGGATTGCGCCGGAAGAAGCACGCAATGCGGCCGATGGTCTGGACGAGATCGGATTTGGACGCTTCGCGGAGGACTTCGATCGTCTCCGCGCGCTCGTCGCGATCGGCGTCGGATAGCTTGACCTTCACCAGCTCGTGATGCGCCAGCGCGCCGTCGAGCTCCTTCAGCAGCGAGGGCGTTACGCCCTTCTGGCCGACCATGATGACGGGATCGAGCGAATGCGCGATTCCGCGCAGGAAACGCTTCTGGTTCGAGGATAGGGGCATGAACGGAAACCGAATGTGGACAGGCGGTTACGAGCGCGCCGAGGCGCTCAGGTTATCATGCGCGCCAATCCCTACCGAAACCGGCGCGATGCCGCGCGGACGATGACGACGCGCAGCAAATCGAGCTCCCGCTGGTTGCAGGAACATTTCAGCGACCCGTATGTGAAGCGAGCGCAGGCGGAGGGCTGGCGTTCACGCGCGGTGTTCAAACTGGAAGAGCTGATCGAACGTGACCGGCTGCTCAAACCGGGCATGGTCGTCGTCGATCTCGGCGCCGCTCCGGGTGGCTGGTCACAGATGGTGCGGGGCCGCCTCGGCGAAAAAGGGCGTGTGATCGCTGTGGATATCCTGCCGATGCAGGACATCGCCGGGGTCGATTTCATCCTCGGCGACTTTCGCGAGGCCGAAGTGCTGAAAACGCTTGAAGATCATCTGGATGGCGCGGAAGTGGATCTTGTGCTTTCCGACATGGCCCCCAATCTCAGCGGCATGAACAGTGTCGATCGACCGCGCGCGATGCATCTGGCCGAGCTGGCCGAGGAATTCGCCCGGAATCGACTTCGTAAGGGCGGTGCATTTTTGACCAAGCTTTTCCAAGGCGAAGGATTCGATGCTTACGTGCGGCGCTTGCGCCAGGGTTACGAGCGCGTCAGCATGCGAAAACCCAAAGCTTCGCGGGCGCGCAGTGCCGAGGTTTACGCGCTCGGGCTTGGAAAACGCGATTGATTGCCACACAACGCGATTGACGATTTTGGCATCCGATCAAGGGTCGTTCGGTTTTCGGCGGATGGATCCGCAAAGAGATAGAAGCATGTCCGGCCGGAGCGCCGGATTTCCGCGGAAGGATCCGCCCAGTTGGCGAACTATATGAACGACATGGCCAAGAATCTTTTGCTCTGGGTGATCATTGCGGTCGTCCTCCTGACCGTATTCCAGAGTTTCAATCCGCGCGCCGCGGCGCCGTCGGATGTTCCGTATTCGGAATTCGCGCAGCAGGTCGGCAACGGCGGCGTCGCTGCCGTGCAGCTCGGCGCCGATGTGCCCACCAAGGCGACGGCCAAGCTCAAGGATGGCTCGTCGGTATCGACCACGATTCCGATGGGCGGCAATCAGAACGCGCTCGACCTCTTCAACAAGAACAACGTCGAAGTGCGGCAGACGCCGCCCGACAACGTGATGCCGCTGTGGCGCATCCTGCTCGACTGGGTTCCGTTCCTGATCTTCATCGGCTTGCTCGTTTACTTCATGCGGCAGATGCAGGCCGGCGCGGGCGGACGCGGCGCGATGTCGTTCGGGCGTTCGCGCGCGAAGCTGCAGGGCGAGGATCAGGTCAAGATCACCTTCGCCGACGTCGCCGGTTGCGACGAGGCCAAGGAGGAGGTCGGCGAGCTCGTCGAATTCCTGCGTGATCCTTCGAAGTTCACCAAGCTCGGCGGCAAGATTCCGCGCGGCGTGCTGATGATCGGCTCGCCCGGTACCGGCAAGACGCTGCTCGCGAAAGCGATCGCGGGCGAAGCGAAGGTTCCGTTCTTCTCGATCTCCGGTTCCGATTTCGTCGAGATGTTCGTCGGCGTCGGCGCCGCGCGCGTGCGCGACATGTTCGAGCAGGCGAAGAAGCACGCGCCGTGCATCATCTTCATCGACGAAATCGATGCGGTCGGTCGTCATCGCGGCGCCGGCCTCGGCGGCGGTCACGACGAGCGCGAACAGACGTTGAATCAGCTGCTCGTCGAGATGGACGGCTTTGAAGGCAACGAAGGCATCATCGTCATCGCCGCGACGAACCGTCCGGACGTGCTCGATCCTGCGCTGCTGCGCCCCGGTCGCTTCGATCGGCAGGTCGTCGTGCCGCTGCCGGATCTGCGCGGCCGCGAGCAGATTTTGAAAGTGCACATGCGCAAGGTCCCGATCGCGAGCGACGTCGAGCCGCTGACGATCGCGCGCGGCACACCCGGATTTTCCGGTGCCGATCTTGCGAACCTGGTCAACGAAGCCGCGCTGTTCGCCGCGCGCGAGAACACGCGTGAAGTCGGCATGGTGCATTTCGAGCGCGCCAAGGACAAGATCATGATGGGTGCCGAACGGCGCTCGATGATCATGAGCGACGATGAGAAAAAGCTCACCGCGTATCACGAGGCGGGTCACGCGATCGTTGGGCTTTCCGTGACGGATCACGATCCGGTGCACAAGGTCACGATCATTCCGCGCGGGCGCGCGCTTGGCGTCACGATGTTCCTGCCCGAGCAGGACCGTTACAGCCATTCGAAGATTTCGCTCGAAAGCCGTCTCGCGAGTCTTTACGGCGGCCGCGTTGCCGAGGAACTCATTTTCGGCGACGACAAGGTCACGACCGGCGCCTCGAACGACATCCAGCGCGCGACGCAGCTCGCGCGCGACATGGTCACCAAGTATGGCCTTTCCGAAGAGCTCGGCCCGATGACCTATACGGACGAAGAGGACGAAGTGTTTCTCGGCCGCTCCGTGACGCAGCACAAGCACGTTTCGGAAGAGACCGCGCGCAAGATCGACGAGGTCGTGCGCGGCGTGATCGATCGCGCCTACAAGAGCGCAAAGACGATCCTTACCGCGAATATGGCCACGCTCGACGCAATGGCCAACGCGTTGCTGCAATACGAGACCATCGATCGCGATCAGATCGCCGCGATCATGGCCGGCCGTGAGCCCGGTCCGCCGAAGGATTGGCGTGATACGAAGCCGACGTCCGGCTCAGGCACCGGCGCGCCGCGCGGCGAGAGCCCAATCGGCGGACCCGCTGTGCAGCCGCGCGTCGGCGCAGGCAAAGCGGCAGGCTGATCGTAGGCCGATTGGCGCTCGACGCGCCACGATTGCGTTACGCTGAAGGCCGCCTCCGGGCGGCCTTCTGTTTTTGTGCGAAAGACTGCCGGCTCAGCAGATTCGTTCAAGGTGACGACCGATGTTCCATGTAACGCTCGACTGCAACGGTCGCGAGCTTGCGCTCGATCGGCCGCGTATCTGCGGCATCGTCAACGTGACGCCGGATTCTTTTTCCGACGGCGGTCGTTTCGTCGATCCGGAACGTGCCGTCGAACACGCGTGCAAGCTCGTCGATGAAGGCGCGGACTTGCTCGATGTCGGTGGAGAATCGACACGACCCGGCGCGGATGCCATCGATGCCGAGACCGAGATCGCACGCGTCGTACCGGTGATCGAAAAGATCGCCGCGGCCGTCCGCGTTCCGATTTCCATCGACACTTCGAAACCCGAGGTCATGCGCGCGGCGATTGCTGCCGGTGCGGGACTCATCAACGATGTGCGCGCGCTGCGCGAGGATGGCGCGCTCGAAGCTGCGGCCGCGCTCGGCGTGCCCGTCATTCTCATGCACATGCTCGGCGAGCCGCGCACGATGCAGGACGACCCGCAGTACGACGATGTCGTCGGCGATGTGCACCGGTTCCTGACCGATCGTCTTTTTGCCTGCCAGATGGCCGGGATCGACAAGAAGAAGATCCTGGTCGATCCCGGCTTCGGATTCGGCAAGACGCTTGCGCACAATCTCCTGTTGCTGCGCGATCTCGCGCGTTTCGCCGAGATCGCGCCGGTCGTCGCCGGGCTGTCGCGCAAGTCGATGATCGCAACGCTGACCGGCCGCAAGGATCACGTCGAACGCGCGGCCGGCTCAGCCGCCGCGGCGCTGATCGCCGTGCAGAACGGCGCGACGATCGTGCGCGTGCACGATGTCGCGGTTACTCGTGATGCGCTGGCGGTGTGGCGTGGCGTCGTCGAGCAGGGGGCGCCGCCGAAGCGCAAGGATTCGGGTGCGCGGGTGCAGAGGGATGATGAATGAGAAGAGCTAAGAGCCTTCCCTCACCCCAGCCCTCTCCCGCAAGCGGGAGAGGGGGCGTGGAGCGCCAGACGTCCTGGAAAATACAGCGAAAC
>DASYJJ010000407.1:0-8319 GCA_035996605.1 Rhodanobacteraceae bacterium | reverse complement strand
GCCGAAGAGATCATCCGCAAGGCCCTAAAGGCCGCGTTGCGCTGACACGGGCGAATCTATGAGCCACGCCACTCCCCAGACTCCCGATGCCGATCTGCACGCGCGTTTCTCGACGCTCGCGCTCGGCGCCATCGGCGTGGTCTACGGCGACATCGGCACCAGTCCGCTCTACGCGATCAAGCAGACCTTCGGCGCGCAAGGCGTTCCGCCGACCGAGGAAAACGTGCTCGGCATTCTGTCGCTGATGTTCTGGTCGCTGATCCTGGTTGTGTCGGTGAAGTATGCGGGCTTCATCATGCGCGCAGACAACAAGGGCGAAGGCGGCATCATGGCGTTGACCGCACTCGCGCAGCGCAGCGTGCGCGCGAGCCAGCGCGCTCGCTGGTGGATTGTCGTGCTCGGGCTCTTCGGAGCGTCCTTGTTCTTCGGCGATGGCGTGATCACGCCGGCGATTTCGGTGCTCGGCGCTGTCGAAGGTCTCGAAGTGGTGGCACCCCCGCTCGAGCACTGGGTGGTGCCGCTGGCCGCGATCATCGTTCTGCTTCTGTTCGCATTCCAGAATCGCGGTACGGGACGTGTCGGCGCGGTGTTCGGGCCGGTGATGCTGCTGTGGTTCGTGGTGCTCGCGGTGCTCGGTGTTTGGTACATCGGGCAGTATCCGGGCGTGTTGCGTGCGATGTCTCCGTACTACGCGGTCGAATTTTTCGCGCACGAACATTGGGTCGCGTTTTTCGCACTCGGCACGGTCGTGTTGTGCATCACGGGCGCGGAGGCGCTCTACGCGGACATGGGCCACTTCGGCAAGAGGCCGATCCGCTGGTCGTGGTTCAGCCTCGTGCTTCCCGCGCTGGTGTTGAACTATTTCGGGCAAGGTGCGCTGCTGATCGCCAATCCGCAAGCCGCCGACAACCCGTTGTTCATGATGGTGCCGGCAGCGTTGCTCATCCCGATGATCGTGCTCGCCACCGCCGCCGCGGTGATCGCATCGCAGGCGGTCATCTCGGGTGCGTTCTCGGTCACGCGCGAGGCGATCCAGCTTGGCTATCTGCCGCGCATGGAAGTTCGCCACACGTCGCGCGAAACGCGCGGGCAAATCTATCTGCCGTGGATCAACCGCATGTTGCTGGTGCTGACGCTTGCGGTCGTGGTGGGCTTTCGCTCGTCGGATCATCTCGGCGCCGCGTACGGCATCGCGGTCGTCGGCACGATGACGATCGATTCGATCCTGGTCATGATCGTGTTCCGGCGCATGTGGCACTGGAGCAAGTGGCACGTCGCTTCCGTGGGCTGCTTGTTCTTGTTCGTCGATGCGGCGTTCCTCACCGCCAATGCGGACAAGGTCGAGCACGGCGGCTGGTTTCCGCTGGTGCTGGGCGCTGTGATCTTCACGCTGATGGCGACGTGGCGCCGCGGCCGCGAACTGGTGATCGGCGAAATCAAGCAGAGCGGCCTCGCGCTCGCGCCGTTCATCGCTTCGATCGCTGCGCATCCGCCGTTGAGAGTGCCGGGCACGGCGGTGTTCCTTACCGCGAATCTCGATGCCGTGCCGCACGCGCTCCTGCACAATCTCAAGCATAACAAGGTGCTGCATGAGCGCAACGTGCTGCTCACGGTGGAGGTCCTCGAAACGCCGACTGCGGAGCATGACGAGCGCGTCGCCGTAGAAGCACTCGGCAACGATTTCTACAAGCTCATGCTGCGTTTCGGCTTTGCCGAAGATCCCGACGTTCCCGACGCGGTTGCGTCGATCCACAAGTGCGGCCTGCCGTTCGATTTGATGGACACGACGTTCTTCCTGAGCCGCGAAAGCATCGTCGCGACCGATCGCCCCGGCATGGCACTCTGGCGCGACAAGCTCTTCGTCTTCATGCAACGCAATGCCACGCCGGCGACAGCGTTCTTCCAGATTCCCGGCAATCGACTGATCGAGCTCGGAACCCAGGTGGAGATTTGAGGGAAGGCTGGGATTGGGGATTCGGGATTCGTCAGTGAATTCGTGGATTCCAATCTTTGTGCCACGTTCATCGCGCTCAGACTGAACAACAACTAACCCATATCGGCCACCTTCCCGCGCTCGCCCGCCAGCCGACGATAATCAATCCCGAATCCCGAATCCCGAATCCCGAATCCCGTGACCGACCGACTCATCGCCACCGCCGCCAGTCCCGATGAAGAGCTCGTCGAGGCGACGATCCGTCCGCAGCATCTGTCCGAGTATCTGGGTCAGACCGCGGTGCGCGAGCAGCTCGCGATCTCGATCGAAGCGGCGCGCCGTCGCGGCGAAGCGCTCGATCATGTGCTTATCTTCGGACCGCCCGGGCTTGGCAAGACCACGCTTTCGCACGTGATCGCGAACGAGCTTGGCGTGAACCTTCGCAGCACATCGGGTCCGGTGCTCGAGCGGCCCGGCGATCTCGCCGCGCTTTTGACCAACCTGCAACCGCGCGATGTGCTGTTCGTCGACGAGATCCATCGCCTCTCGCCGATCGTCGAAGAAGTGCTGTATCCGGCGCTGGAGGATTTCCAGATCGACATCATGATCGGCGAAGGCCCTGCCGCCCGATCGATCAAGCTCGATCTTCCGCCCTTCACGTTGATCGGAGCGACGACACGTGCAGGGCTCCTCACCGCGCCGCTGCGCGATCGCTTCGGCATCGTGCACCGGTTGGAATTTTATAGCGCGCTCGAGCTTTCCGCGATCGTGCGCCGTTCGGCGAAAATCCTCGGCATCACCTGCGACGCTGCCGGCGCGGCCGAAATCGCGCGTCGCTCTCGCGGCACGCCGCGCATCGCCAATCGCCTGTTGCGTCGTGTGCGGGACTTCGCCGAGATCAAGGCCACCGGCACGATCAGCATCGACGTCGCGTCGGCCGCGCTGGAAATGCTGAAAGTCGATCAGGAAGGTTTCGACGCGATCGATCGGCGCCTGCTCGGCATGATCATCGAGAACTTCGACGGCGGTCCGGTGGGCGTTGAATCGCTGGCGGCAGCACTGTCCGAGGAACGCGGCACGATCGAAGACGTGCTCGAGCCGTTTCTGATCCAGCAGGGGTTTTTGGTGCGCACCGCGCGCGGTCGCATGGTCACAGCGAAGGCGTGGCGCCATTTCGGGCTCCCGCCGCCGCGGCGGGTAGGCAGCGAGGATTTGTTCGTCGAGCGGGATTCGGGATTCGGGATTCGGGATGAGGGGAGCTCGAAGACTTGAAGGCCATGACCGAAGTGCGCACCGAATCAAGCGGCGCGAGGCACGGAACATGACGGCGCAACGATCGGGTCGCGATCTCTTCTCATCCCGAATCCCGAATCCCGAATCCCGGACTTCTCCCGTCTTCGCGTGGCCGGTCCGCGTCTACTGGGAAGATACCGACGCCGGCGGCGTCGTGTACCACGCGCGCTATCTGCATTTTCTCGAGCGCGCGCGCACCGAATGGCTGCGCGCATCGGGCATCGGCCAGCATGAGCTTCGCGCCGGCGAGGGCGTCGTTTTCGTCGTGCATGCGATGGAGCTTCGGTTCAACGCACCGGCGCGCCTGGACGATCTTCTCACCGCAACCGTGGTGCCGATCGAGCGCCGCAGCGCCAGTTTCGTCGTCGCACAGGACTTGCGCCGCGAACCCGAGGCGCGCGCACTGGTCGAAGCCCGTGTGCGCGTCGCCTGCCTGGACGCGGCCGCTTTTCGTCCGCGCCCGATTCCCGAACATCTTCTCGACGTGATAGCGAACCCATGAACAGCGAACTCAATGTCCTCGGACTCGTCCTCGGCGCCAGCATTCCGGTAAAGCTCGTGCTGGGCATCCTGATCGCAGCGTCGGTCGCGTCCTGGTTCATCATCTTCCGCAAGAAGGCACTGATCGATCGCGCCAACGCCGGCGCGGACGAATTCGAAGAACGCTTCTGGTCCGGTGCGGATCTCGCGGGCCTGTTCAAGGAATTGACCTCCGCCGGCGAGCGCATCACCGGCAGTGCGGCGATTTTCGAAGCGGGATTCCGCGAGTTCGCGCGGCTGCGCCAGCGCCGCGGCGTCGATTCGCGCGCATTGCTCGAAGGCGCGCAGCGCGCGATGCGCGTGGCGGCGACGCGCGAGGCGGACCGGCTCGAACAAGGCCTCGAATTTCTCGCCAATGTCGGGTCGATCGGTCCCTACATCGGCCTCTTCGGCACCGTGTGGGGAATCATGATCGCGTTTCAGGGACTCGCCAACGTCAAGGAAGCAACCATTGCGATGGTCGCTCCGGGCATCTCCGAAGCACTCATCGCAACCGCCATGGGTCTGTTCGCGGCGATTCCGGCGGTCTGGTTCTACAACCGCTTCGCGACCAAGCTCGAACGCATCAGCGTGCGCTACGACACGTTCGTCGAGGAGTTCTCATCGATTCTCGCGCGTCAGGCGCACGTCGACGACCCGGTGTGACCGTGCCGAATCCCAAACCCCGCCGCATGCCCGAACACGTTGGAGAACTCTGATGCAAGGCCTCGGCAGACGTCGCAAGCGCCACAAGCTCAAAGCCGAGATCAACGTCGTGCCGTACATCGACGTGATGCTCGTGCTGTTGATCATTTTCATGGTCACCGCGCCGTTGTTGAACCTCGGCGTCGACATCCAGCTGCCGCAGTCGAAGGCGAAATCGGTGCAGAACGACAAGGAACCTGCCGTAGTCAGCGTCGACCAGGACGGCAAGCTCTATCTCACGCTCGGCGGCGCACCGCGCGAGCCGATCGAGGCGAACGCGCTGGTGGCGCGCGTTTCCGCGTTCGTGCGCGAGAATCCTCAATTGCCGTTCCTCATCGCCGGCGATCAGCGGGTCGACTACGGTCGCATCTACCAGGCGATGGTGCTTTTGCAACAGGCAGGCGTCGCAAAAGTCGGTCTGATGAGCCAGCCGACGCAGGCGCAGGACGCGCACTGACCACGATGGAAAGCTTCGGCGACAAGGTGCGCGCATTCACGAAGGCGCTGGCCGTTCATTTGCTGTGCATCTTCGCCATGCTTGTGGGTTTGTGGTGGACCACCGAAACGCGGCCGGTCAGCATGCCGGGTCCGGTGATCCAGGTGGATCTGATCGGTCCCACCGCAGCGCCGCGATCGGCCAGCGTTTCCGCGGTAAAACCCCCGCCCAAACCCGTGCTTCCGAAGCCCGAACCGCCCAAACCCGAGCTGCCGAAGCCCGAACCGCCCAAGATCGCGCAGCCGGACACGCCGCCGCCGACCGAGGTGCAGCGCCAGGATCAGGTCGAACGCGAGCGCGTCGCCGAGCTCGCTGTGCAGAAAGCCGAACAGGAAAAAAAGGAACAGGAAGAGCGCCACCATCAGGAGCAGGTTCTGCTCGAGGAAAAGAAACGCGAGCAGGAAGACCAGCGCCAAAAGCAGCTTGCCGACATCCGCAAGCAGCGCGAGGCCGCGGAAAAGGCGCTGAAACTCGAGCAACAGAAGCTCACGCAGATCGAGGATCGCCAGCGCGCCCAGCGCGAAAAGAACGAGCGCGAACGTGTGCAGCAGATGGTCGACCAGGAGGCCCCCCAGGCGCAGACCGGCGCCGGCGGCAAGGACGATGATCTCTCGGCGCGCTATGCGGCTGCGATTCAGAGTGCGGTGACCAACAATTGGAACCGGCCAGACAGCGCAAACCCCGGGCTGCGCTGCAGCATCAATATCGTGCAGATTCCGGGCGGCGACGTGATCTCGGTAACGGTGTCTTCGCCCTGCAATGCAGATCCGGTCACGCGCAATTCGATCGAGCAGGCGGTGATGAAAGCCGCGCCGCTGCCGTATCAAGGCTACGAGAAGGTTTTCCAGCGCTCGATCCGCCTCAATTTCAAGTACGACGGATGAAAATGAAAATAATGACCATGCACAGTCTCTGCTCCACCCGCGCGCATCCGACCGGAACATTTCTGACCGGCGCGCTGCTGCTTATCGCGGCTTTCTTCGGTTTTCAGATGCGCGACGCCGGAGCGCAGCAGCTCGGCATCGATATCGTCAACGGCAATGCATCGGCGATCCCGATCGCAGTAGTGCCGTTCGGTTTCGAAGGCGGCGGCTTGCCGCCCGAAACCGACGTCGGCGAAGTCGTGCGCAACGATCTGGCACGTTCGGGCCAGTTCCGCACGTTGCCCAAGACCGACATCGTCGAATCGCCGACGCGCGAGGCCGACGTCAAGTTCGCGACGTGGCGCCTCCTCAAGCAGGATTACCTTGTCGTCGGACGCGCGACCGACAGCGGCGACGGCGCCGAGCGGGTCGAGTTCGAGCTTTTCGACGTCGCCAAGCAGCAGCGCATGGCGGGGCTCGCGATCAGCGGCCAGCGCACCGCGCTGCGCGATGTCGCTCATCAGATCGCCGACATCATCTACGAGAAAATCCTCGGTGTTCGCGGCGCGTTCTGGACGCGCGTGGCGTATGTCACGGCGGTTGGCCTGGCGCCGAATATCCAGTACGCGCTCATGGTTGCAGATTCGGACGGCTTCAATCCGCAAGTCATCGTGCATTCGCGCGAACCGCTGCTGTCGCCGGCATGGTCGCCCGATGGCCGCAAGCTCGCCTACAACTCGTTCGAGAGCGGCAATTCGTCGATCTTCATCCAGGATCTCGCGACTGGATCGCGCCAGCAGGTTTCGTCGAGCAAGGGCATCAACGGCGCACCTGCGTTTTCTCCGGACGGCGGGCGCCTCGCTTTGACATTGTCAAAAGGCGGTAACCCGGATATCTACATCATGGATCTAGGCAGCCGATCCACGACGCAGATCACCAAGCATTTCGCGATCGACACCGAGGCTGTGTGGGCGCCGGATGGACAGAGCATCTATTTCACATCCGATCGCGCGGGCAAGCCGCAGATCTATCAGGTTCCGCCTTCCGGCGGTGAGCCGACTCGCATCACGTTCGAAGGCCAATACAACGCGCGTGCGAGCGTTGTCGATGCCAAGGGCATCAAGCTCGCAATGGTGCAGGGCAACGGAAACGTGTATCGTATTGCGGTTCTGGACCGCGCCACCAATCAGACGACAATGGTGTCGCCGGGCAATCAGGATGAATCGCCGAGTTTCGCGCCGAACGGGAGCATGCTGCTGTATGCAGCCAGCGAAGGATCGCGCGGCGTGCTCTTCGCGGTTTCCGCCGATGGCCGCGTCCGCCAGCGACTGGTTCTTGCCGACGGCGATGTACGCGAACCCGCATGGGGTCCGTTTCGCCAGCGTTAATCTGAATGTGAAATAACAGCGCTCCAAAAGGCTGATCACTTGCGTGCTTCCGATTTCCCAACCCTGCAGAGAGAAAGGGGTAACCCATGAAAAATATTTCAAGAATCGTCATCGCAGTTATGCTGGTCGCCGGTGTTGCGGCCTGCGCGAAAAAGAACGTCAAGCCGCCGCCGCCGGTCGAAGAGGCTCCGTCCTCCACGACAACGCAGCAGGTCGATACAACGGGCAAGTATTCGCGCGAAAGCCTGGATACCGATTCGTGCCTGCGCCAGCGCGTCATCTACTTCGATCTCGATCGTTCCGAGATCAAGCCGGAGTTCCAGGCGCAGGTCGCCTGTCACGCGGCTTATCTGCGTCAGTTCCCCGAAGCGCGCGTGCGCCTCGAGGGCAATGCTGACGAGCGCGGTTCGCGCGAATACAACCTTGGCCTCGGCGAGCGTCGCGGCAACGCGGTGCAGAGCGCGCTGTCTGCGGCGCGCGCGTCCTCCTCGCAGCTCAACGTCGTGAGCTACGGCGAAGAGCGTCCGGTTTGCCGTCAGCACGATGAGTCGTGCTGGTCCAAGAACCGCCGCGTCGAGATCATCTACACCGCAAAGTGAGAAGGTGGCGATGAATCCGTCGCGAAACGTGCGATCGGGTCTTCTGGCAGCGGCGGTCCTCGCGATCGCCGCTGTCGCCGTGCCCGCCCAGGCACAACGTCTTTCGCTGGCCGAACGCGTCGATCGGCTCGAGCAGCAGCAGTCGAGCGGCGGCAATGCGGTCGAGCTGGTCAATCAGGTCTCGGCGCTGCAATCGCAAGTGCAGACTTTGCAAGGCCAGGTCGAGGAGCTGAAACATCAGCTCGACGAAGCCAAACAGCGCAACAAGGATCAGTACATCGATCTCGATTCGCGCATCGGCCGCATCGAAGGCCGGGCTCCCGGTGGAGCGCCGGCGCCCGGGCCGGGCGCTGCCCGCGACAACAATGCGCCGCCGCCCGACATCGAGCTTGGCGCCGGTCGCGCCGAAGAACAGCCGCAGCAGCCGCCACCGGGCGCTTCCGCACCGCACGGGGGCGATGTGCCCGAGCGCGCGCGCCAGAATGTTGGCGAGTTGCGCGCGGACGAGCGTGGGGATCTCGGC
>DASYJJ010000406.1:0-2202 GCA_035996605.1 Rhodanobacteraceae bacterium | reverse complement strand
GTCGTCGGCATTCACGTGCTTGGCCGTTCCGCTGACGAGATGCTGCAGGGCTTCGCGGTCGCCATCAAGGCCGGCGCGCGCAAGTCCGACTTCGACGCGACGGTCGCGATCCATCCGACCGCTGCGGAAGAACTCGTGCTGATGGGCGAGATGAATCGCACGCCGGTCATCTGACCGGCGCGCACTCAATGCTTGCGCGTGGTGTCCTTGCCCGCGCCGTCGCCGAACACTTCCACGATGAGCGTGAACGTGCGCAGTTCGCCCGGACGCATCGCGCCGACGCCGACGATCTTGCGATCGATTTCCTCATCGCGATCGTTGCGGATCGAGAGCACCATCGAATACTCCCAGGCTTCGCCGTCGGAAGGATGACGGATCGCGCCTTCGACGCGGAGCGCCGAAGTTGCCTGCGCCGCGCGCTGCGCGACGTCAGGATCGAACCTGAGATGGTGCTTGCATGCAGGACAGATGCTCGAGCTTTCGAGAATCGTGGTCTTGCAATGCGGGCAGATTCGCGTTGCGCCGGCGGTTCCTGGTCGGGCGGGTGCGGGTCTCGTCGTGCTCACGAGACCAAACCATTCTCCGCACCGTTGCGGTGGGCCGCCTTCGGCGCAGGCTTATCTTCCCAACCGAACTCGACCTGACCGCGCATGCGCGATCCTGCAGCGACGGTGAGCGAGCCGGCTTTGAGATCGCCGATCAGTACACCCGTTTGCTGCAACTCGACTTGCGACGCGGCGTCGATGTTGCCTTCGAGCTCGCCGGCGACCGTGACTTTCTTGGCGCGCACGCTGCCGTTCAACTTCGCGTCTTTCTCGATGGTGAGATCGCCTTGCACGTTCACATCGCCCTTGAACTTGCCGGCGATGCGCACATGACCGGTACCTTCGATCTTGCCTTCGATGGTGATGTCGGCAGCGATCAGGGATTCCTTCGCCTCGACGCGCTCGCTGGTCCAGCGCGCGGGGCTTTGGTGCGCCGCGAAATCGGGTGTGGTCACGCTTTCCTTCACGGGAGCGGGGACCGGGTCGGAGGGATACGGCACAGATTCCTTCTTTGCCGCGGTCTGTTGATTGAAAATGGCCATGCTTGCGTGCTCCGCGTCAGGGGTTTTGGAGCGTAGCACGGCACTTGCGGAACAAACCTGTGACCGAACTCACCGAATGTTGCTGAACGTCCGGTCGCATAACGGAATTTTCGCATTTCAGCGATGCGCCGGCGGAGTTCATGCGCATGGGCATCGCCCAGGCGACGCGAGCGCTAGGCGTTGTGGGGATGATCGTTCTGCGCCGGTGCAGGCGCTGGCTCGTTCGGCAGTGGCGCGATCGGTCCGACAGTCGCCGTCCCGGTGTGCTGCTCGAATTTCGGATCGTAAGGATTATCGCTTTCGCGCAACTGGCGATACGCGGTCGAGCCATCTATCGAGCCGCCGGCGAGAACGCCGAACGCGGAAAAGGAATTTCCATCCAGCGCCGAGCGGCCGGTCGGACTGATGTTCACTGGCTTGACGTTCTTTCCGCCGGTTCCGACTTTGAGATTGCCGACGCCTCCGACGCGGGATCCGGTGATGCCGGCTTTGACTTGCGCCCAGCGCGTTTTCGCGCGTTTCAGAGCAATCGCGTCGCCGTAAATCTTCTTGAGCTCGCGCCAGATCTCGTTGGCCTTCGCGAATTCGCTTCCGGTCAGCTGCGCGTAAATGAGCTCGCGCGCATCGATGTAATCCTGATCGCCGCGTTCCGAGGCGAGGGCAGCCCACGCCATCGCGAGCGGCTTGTCGACCGGAACACCTTCGCCCTTGAGATAGATCACGGCGAGGTTGTACGCCGCAGGCTTGTAGGCCCACGACGCCGACGTCTCGTACATGTCGATCGCGAACTTGTACTGCTTGTGATTGATCGCGTCGACAGCCTTGTAGAAATAGTATTGTCCGGGACGGCCATCTTCCTCGGGCGTGCCGAAGCCCCATTGCGCTGGCATGTCGGTGGTGTCGGATGAATTGTAGTTGGGTGCGTCGTCGATCGCGGCGGCGCTGCCCGGCACAAAGACGCCGGCAAGCGCAAAGAGCAACAGCGGCTGCAGAAGCTTGCGCGTATTCATGACGATCCCTCTCGTCGGCAAAGTCGACATGCGTGAAGCGGAAATTACGCTACGCTTCCCCGCAAATCACGTCAACGAGCTGCGCAACACTACATGCGGAATACA
>DASYJJ010000405.1:0-3896 GCA_035996605.1 Rhodanobacteraceae bacterium | reverse complement strand
GCGCGCTCGACGAGCATGCGAATCACGCCCAGCGCGTGGCGCCGAAGGGCGAACGGATCTTTGTCTCCGGTGGGCAACTGGCCGATGCCGAACAAGCCGACCAGCGTCTCCATCTTGTCGGCCAGCGCGACGATCACGCCCAGATTGCCGCGTGGCAGTTGGTCGCCGGCAAAGCGTGGCCTGTAATGGTCTTCGATGGCCTCGGCCACGGCCTGGGTTTCGCCATCATGCAGCGCGTAGTAGGCGCCCATCACGCCTTGCAGTTCTGGGAATTCGCCGACCATGTCGGTCAGCAGATCGGCCTTCGCAAGCATCGCTGCGCGGTCGGCATCGTCAGTCACGTTCTCGTGCGCAAAGGCTTGCGCGGCAATCGAGCGCGCGATCGAGCGTACGCGTTGCGAGCGCTCACCCTGCGTACCGAGCTTGCCGTGATAGACGACCTTGTCCAGACCCGCCACTCGCGATTCGAGTGTCCGCTTGCGATCTTGATCGAAGAAGAATTTGGCGTCGGCCAGGCGCGGGCGCACAACGCGCTCATTGCCCTCGATCACGCGGCTCGCATCGGCCGGGCGGATGTTGCTCACGACCAGGAATTGATGAGTCAGCTTGCCCGCTGAATCGAGCAGTGGAAAATACTTCTGGTTGGCCTTCATCGTGAGGATCAGGCACTCTTGCGGCACCGCGAGAAACTGCGGCTCGAACTTGCATGAGAGCACGTTCGGGCGTTCAACCAACGCGGTCACTTCGTCCAGCAGGGCCGCATCTTCGATCGGCGTCAATTGATGTTTTGCGGCGGCGGCCTTGAGCTGGCGCGCGATCTCGTCGCGGCGCGCGTCGCCTTCGAGCATCTCGATCCGCATGCGCGTCGTGTCCTTTCCGCTCGATTTGACGACGCGCAAGTGCTGATGCCCGAGCGCTGCAACCTGCGGCAGGTGCGTCACGCAGAACACCTGGCTCTTCGCGCCAAGATCGCGCAGCTCGCGGCCGACGACTTCGGCAACGGCGCCGCCAATGCCGGCGTCGACTTCGTCGAAGACCATCGTGCCGACCGGGTCGAGTCCGAGTGCGGCGACTTCGAGCGCGAGGCTGATGCGCGAAAGCTCGCCGCCCGAGGCGACTTTGCGCAGCGGGCGCGGCGGCGTGCCGGGGTTTGCAGCGACGAGGAATTCGCAGCGCTCGGCGCCATTGGGGTCCGGCTCGTCGCCGGATTGACGAACGATTTCGACTTCGAACGCGCCGCGCATGCCGAGCTCGGCCATGAGTGCGGTCACGGCCGCGCCGAGCTTGTGCGCGGCGCTCGTGCGTTGCGCCGTCAGCCGTCGCGCGACCGTTTCGTATTCGTCCGCGAGGCGTTTCCGCTCTGCGCGCAACGTCTCGATGCTGGCACCCGCGCCGCGCAGTGTTTCCATTTCGTCGCGCAATGAGGTCGCGTGCCTGCGCAGCTCGGCCATCGGCACTCGATGCTTGCGCGCGAGTTCATGCAGCTTGCTGATCTGCGCCTCGACTTCGCCGAGTCGTTCCGGGTCGAGTTCGAGCGCACTTTGATACCTGGCGAGCGTGTCGCTCGCTTCGTTGAGCTGGATCTGCGCGGCATCGAGCAGCTCGACGATCGGTGTCATGCGGGCATCGAGCACGCACAGCCGCGTCGCTTCGGCGTGTGCGCGTGCGACGAGGCCGACCAGCGCGAATTCGCTGTCGCCGTCGATGCGTTCGGCGAGACCGCTGCCGCCCTGCAGCAGTTGGCCGGCGTTGGCGAGTCGCCGATGTTCGTCTTCGAGTGCGGCAAGATCGCTCACCGAAAGCGCGTGGCGATCGAGTTCCTCGAGCTGGTGCGAGAGCCAGTCGATGCGCTCGACATGATCGGCGCCGCGCGAGAGTTCGGCGATGCGGGCGCCGGCGTCGCGCCAGGCGTTGGCGACACGCGCGACTTCGCCGCGCTCGGGCAGCTCGCCGGCGAACGCATCGAGGAGCGCCAGCTGTTGCACCGATTCGAGCAGCGCCTGATGTTCGTGCTGGCCGTGGATCTCGATCAATCCGGACGTGAGCGCCTTCAATTGCATCAGGCTCACAGGTCGTCCGTTGATCCATGCGCGCGAGCTGCCTTCGCTGCGGATGACGCGTCGCAGCTGGCACGCGCCGTCTTCGTCGAGCTCTTCGTGCTTGAGCCAGTCGCGAAGATCGGGCCGGTCACGCAGGTCAAACGTTGCGGCAAGTTCGGCGCGCTCGCAGCCGTGGCGCACCTGGCTCGCGTCGGCACGTCCTCCGGCGAGCAGGAGCAGCGCATCGACTAGCAGCGACTTTCCGGCGCCGGTTTCGCCGGTGACGACGGTCATGCCGGCGCCGAACGCGATCTCCGCTTCGGCGACGATCGCGAAATCCTTGACGGTGAGGGTTTCCAGCATGGAAAGACGGTAGGGAAAACTCGCCTGAACGCTAGCATGGGGCTCGCGCACGGCCAAGGCGTATGTTGAAGCGATCCGGTATCGGCCTAGCTATTGGCCATCGTCATCCCCATAACGGGGTTGTCGTCATTCCGGTTAGGGCCGAGATCGAGCCTTTCGGGCCGCGCGTCCTGGTCCGGAGCACAGTTCTTTCCTCGACGGAATGAAAGGAATCGAGACGATGAGGTAGGGCACGGGGCAGACCTTTCGACGTGCCGCCGCTATTGATTGCGCCAACCCCGCTTGCTAGCGTCGCCGCGGCATCTTCGAAATGAGTCGATGAACGTATCGTCATCCCATCCGCTCGACGCGCGCGCACGACAGCTTCTGCGCACGCTGATCGCGCGTTACATCGCCGAAGGGCAGCCGGTCGGATCGCGCACGCTGGCCAAGGCGTCCGGGCTCGACGTGAGCCCGGCGACGATCCGCAACATCATGTCCGATCTCGAAGAGTTCGGGCTGGTGGCCGCGCCGCATACGTCGGCGGGTCGCGTGCCGACGTCGCAGGGGTATCGCGTTTTCGTCGACAGCCTGCTCGAAGTCCAGCCGCTCGATGAGCCCGCGATCGACAAGCTTCGTCGCGAGCTCCCGATGGAAGGCACGACGCCGGATCTTCTGAGCAGCGCGACGTCACTCCTTTCCGAGATGACGCACTTCGTCGGCGTCGTCAGCGTGCCCAAGCGCGAGGAATTTCCGTTCCGGCACATCGATTTCGTTCCGCTGGACGGCGGCAGGCTGCTGGTGATTCTGGTTTTCACCGACGGCCAGGTGCAGAACCGCGTGATCGCGACGCAGCGTGCGTACGGGCCGAGCGAGCTGGAACAGATCGCCAATTACCTGAATGCGCATTTCGCCGGCATGCGCATCGACGAAATCCGCGCGCGAATCTTGCGTGAGATGCAGGACGAAGGCGTGCGTCTCAATCGCCTCTTGTCCGCCGCAGTGGAAGTTGCGCAGCAGGCATTTCAGAGCAACGCGGGCGGCGGAGTCGACATGCTCGTCGCCGGCCACACCAACCTCATGGGCAAACAGGACGCGACGGACGTCGATCGCCTGCGTGAGCTCTTCGAGGCGTTCCAGCGCAAGCGCGATCTTCTGCAGCTGCTCGAGCGCTGCGCGGGAGCAGAAGGCGTGCGCCTTTTCATCGGCGAGGAGTCGGGTTTTGCCGCGCTCGACAAGTTCAGCCTGGTCACGGCACCGTACGGCGTCGGTGGACGGGTGCTGGGTGTCCTCGGCGTGATCGGGCCGACCCGGATGGCGTACGAGCGCGTGATTCCGGTCGTGCAGGCGACCGCGGGGATCATCTCCGGCGCCTTGAAGCGAGCGCAGGCGCCCTCATAATCGTTGATTGTGCGGGGGTTTTCCGGCGGCTGGTGCGTCGGATCGACCGTCTGATTTCCCGGATGCTCCGGCCGTTAGTGCACGCCGGTGCTTTGCCATGGAGACTTTGAGAAT
>DASYJJ010000404.1:0-15533 GCA_035996605.1 Rhodanobacteraceae bacterium | reverse complement strand
TCGCTATGGCGACGTCGATAATCTGTGTGCGACGCATGGCGAGGGCGCGCCGGTGCTGATGTTCCTCGGGCACACCGATGTGGTTCCGTCCGGGCCGGTCGAGGCATGGAGCAGCCCGCCGTTCGAGGCCACCGTTCGCGACGGTCGTCTATACGGCCGCGGCGCGGCGGACATGAAGTCGGGCGTCGCGGCGATGACGATCGCGCTGGAGGAATTCGCACGCGCCGAGCCCGCGCATCGCGGCACGCTCGCGTTGTTGCTGACCAGCGACGAGGAAGGCGCGGCAAAGAATGGTGTGCGGCGCGTCGCTGAAGAATTCCGTCGCCGCGATCAACGCATCGACTGGTGCGTGGTCGGCGAGCCGTCCTCGCGCGAGCGTTTGGGCGATCTGATTCGCGTCGGACGTCGCGGGTCGTTGACGGGGCGCCTGCGCGTGCGCGGCGTGCAGGGACACGTTGCGTATCCGGATCGCGCCCGCAATCCGATCCACTCGATTGCACCGGCATTTGCAGAGCTCGCCGCCGAGCGTTGGGACAACGGCGACGACGCGTTTCCGCCGACGTCGTTTCAGATTTCCAATATCAACGCGGGCACGGGTGCCGACAACGTGATTCCCGGCGAGCTGCACGCGGTTTTCAATTTCCGGTATGGCACGGCAAGCACGGCCGCGGCGCTGCGCGAGCGGGTGGAGACGATGCTGCGCCGCCACGACGTCGACTTCGAAATCGACTGGTGGCTTTCCGGCGAGCCGTTCCTGACGCGCGAAGGACCCCTGCGAGCTGCCGTCGTCGCTGCGATCGAGGAGCACTGCGGGACGACGCCGGAAGCGAGCGCGGGCGGCGGCACTTCGGATGGCCGTTTCATTGCGCCGCTGGGTGCCGAGGTCGTCGAAGTCGGCCCGGTCAACGCGAGCATCCACAAAATCGACGAATGCGTTTCGCTGGATGAGCTCGAACGGCTGCCGGGTTTGTACGCCTCGATTTGCCGGCGCCTGCTCGGCGCTCGCTGAACCGCTAGAAGGCGTCTTTACGACGCGCCGCTCACGGAACACGATTCGGGCTGTGCTAGCCTTCCGCCGTGCTCGCGGCAGCCGTCCGATCGGCGCTGGCGCGTGGTCGCATTCGTTGCGGGGGCATCATGCGCGCATTGATTCGGGGTGTTGTTTTCATTGCCGGTTTCGCCGGGGTTTCGTTCGGGTCGATTCCGCTCGCGAGCGCCGGCGTCATCGACAAGGCGCGAGCCGCCGACACGACCGGCGCGGCCGGGACATGGCTCGCCTGGGGCGGCCAGACGCGCTTCCATTTCAATCCGGATGAGCTCGATCGGATCGGCGTAACCATCGCCCGCGCCGACGGCGCTTCATCGCGCATCGAAGGCCAGGCCGGCCTACGCTACGAGGTGGATGCGTTTCCCGCGCTCGATGCCGGCGGACTCGAGATCAACCACGTCGGCCGCGTGATTTCCGGAGTCGGCGGCGGTGCGTTGCGCCATGCAGGCGGATTGTTGTTGCAGACGCGCGCCGGCGCGGTCGATCTTCGCGGTTTCGCGTTGCGCGCGAGTCCCTCGACGCGCATCGGTCTCGATGTCGTCGACGCGTACGGCACCGTCTGGTTCACGGCCGACCACGCGCATTACGGGTTCGAGGACGCTGCGCCGAATGTGTTCTCGATGCGCCAGATGAATCTCCGGTTGTCGAAACATTTCGCCGAGGTGCTCGGTCATCCCGAATGGAACGGCGATCCGATCGGCGGTCTCGATTTCCGTGCAAATTCTTACGAAGGCGACAAGAGCCTGCTTGTCGAAGGCGGCACCTGTACGGCGCCGTGGCCGGATCCGCCCACATCGCCGGCTGATGTGCTGCTGATTTACGACGACGCTGCGGACGGCTGGACCGGTTTCGACGACAGCGTCTACGTCAAGCGTTGCCAGGGCTGCACGTCGACCAGCACGACCGGCACGCTCGTCGTCGATCAGGATTCGAGCCTGCGCAACGCCGGCACGACGGCGGTCGCGTGGTACACGATGTTCCAGGGCGATTTCCCGCCGTACAACAACGATCAGCATCCGTTCCTGGTCTGGAACACCTATCGCGTCGACTCCGACGGGCGCATCAAGCAGATCGGCGTTTCGGGTGTGAAGCACGCGTTCTACACGGTGAACTGGAACTGCGGGTGCTCGGGCGGAAATGTCATCTGGCCGAGTTGCGAGGACACCTACTCGAACTACAACAACGACAGCAGCGGCGATCTCGGCCCGCGTTCGGAGATCATTCCGTACACGGCGCAGTGGGGGCGTTGCGGATCGGTGTATGACGAAAACTGTGACGGTGTCGAAGACGGCGGCGGCGGAGCTCAGACGCTCTACGAATACCGCACGAGCATCGTCGAAAGCGAGTTGCAGCCGCCGCTCTCCAGCGGCGCTCATTACTATCACGAGTACTGGTATGTCGCGCGCGACGATCACGCGATCTACAACTCCATGGGCTGGCGCGAGGTCGCGTTCAACAAGAGCGCGTCGAACTGGAACGTGAGTCTCGTTGGCGACGTTCCGAATGGCGCGGATTTCCATCTTGGTCCGACACTCGATTTCTGGATCGATCCGACCTCGCCGCCTGCGAATGCGGCCAACGAGGAGCTGTCGACGGCGCTCGGGCGCGCGCGTATCGCGGTCAAGGTCACCGCGCTCGGAGGCGGGCAGTGGCGCTATGAGTACGCCGTCGAGAATTTCGACTACGCGCATGCGCAGATCGATGCCGCGCATCCGGACGAGCCGAACCTCCAGCTCGATTCCGATCATGGCTTCGTGCGCTTCAGTGTTCCGTACGCTTCGGGAACCACCGTGAGCGGCGTGCGCTTCGATGATACCGACACGAACGCCGGCAACGACTGGACGTCGAGCACGGCGAATCATGAGATCACCTGGACCGCGCCTTCGGGCAACAGTCTTGACTGGGGCACGATGTATCACTTCGAATTCGTCGCCGACGCGCCGCCGGCTGCGGGCATTTCGATTCAGCTCGTCGGCATCGCGACGGCCACCGAGCCCGAACAGCCCTACACGCTCGACATCATTGCGCCGCAAGGTGCCGGCGATACGATCTTCAGAAACGGATTCGACTGATCATGCGTGTGACATTTCCGGCTTCGCGCCTTCGTTTCGTTTTCGCGTTTCTGGTTTGCCTGTTCGCGCAGAGTGCGAGCGCGCAGATCGCCGCCGAACATTGGCTCGGCATCGCGCAGCAACTTGCGCCGGCCGGAACCGGCATGCTCGATTTCACGCCGCATGGAACGCAACCGGGACTCGTCTACGACATCCAGGCACCGGAACCCGGATGCAGCCAATGTCACAGCATTGCGAGCGGAGATCCGACGTCCTCGCCGCAATTCCGGCCGTTTTCGACCTGGGCCGGCAGCATGATGGCAAACGCGACGCGCGATCCGCTGTTCTTCGCTGCGCTCGACATCGCCAACAACGACGTGGCCGGCGTCGGCGATTATTGCCTGCGTTGCCACACGCCGCGCGGCTGGCTGATGGGTCACGTGGTCAAGAGCGGATTCGGCGATCCGCCAAATGATCAGACAGCCGGTGCCGGCGCGTGCCTGCTCAACGGCACCTACGATGCGCCCGACGATATCAATAGCGACATGGGCGGCGTCACCTGTCATTTCTGCCATCGCTTGATGCCGAACGGACCGAACGGCGAGGCGGGCTACACCGACAACGGCAACGCCTGGGTCGACGATGTGACCTGCGCGAATACCGGCGGTGGTCCGCCGTGCCGCCGCGGACCCTACGCATACACCGATGGAACCGCGCCGCCGCCGCACGAGTGGGAATATTCCGAATACCACACCGAAAGCGCGATTTGCGGCACGTGCCACAACGTGAGCTCGCCGGACACAAAGGCGTTCGTGCTCGATCGCATTTTCACCGACGGCTTCGACGGCGGCTCGCCGCTGAAGACTCTGAAACTCAATGACGGCACCGACACCGGCCATCCGTTCCCGATCGAGCGCACGTTCGCCGAATGGCAACAGAGTCAATTCGGACAAACACCGCAGACCACGTGCCAGAACTGCCACATGCCGGAAAGCGAAGACCCGGACGCCACCGCGTGTTCGTATCGCATCAACAATCGGACCGGCAACCTCCCGGTTCACGCGTTCGTCGGTGGCAACACATGGGTACCGGGAATCATCCTGGGCGAATACGGCACCGGACTCGACAGCAGCGGCACCGGTCGTACCGAGTCGCTTGCGCAGACGATCGACTGGGCGCGCGCTCTGCTCGGCACGGCCGCGGGCATCGACACCACTATCCAAAGCTACACGCCACCGAGCGGCAGCAATCCGGGATCGATGGCCGTGCAGGTCGTCGTGACCAATCTTACCGGCCACAAACTGCCGACCGGTTACGCCGAAGGGCGGCGCATGTGGCTCAACCTGCAGGTGCGCGACGCGGACGGCGGTCTTGTGTTCGAGAGCGGCGCGTATGATGCGACGAGCGCGGTGCTGACCGAGGATGCGCAAGCACGCGTCTATGAGGTGCAGCAGGGCATCTGGAACAATCTCGGCGGCGGCGCGTGCGATGTCGCCGACGGCGGTGGCGCTCCGGTGTTCCACTTCATCCTCAACGACTGCATTGCGAAAGACAGCCGCATTCCGCCGCTGGGATTCACGCCGGCGACGCCTGCCGATCCGAATGGATACGACGTGCGACCGGTCGGCGTCACCTATCCGGAAACATCGCCGGGTTCCGGAGTGCTCGTCAATTACGACACGGCGTCCTACACGCTCTCGATTCCTGCCGGCACTGTCGCTCCGCTCACCGCGACCGCGCGTCTCTATTATCAGACGTCGAGCAACGACTACATTGCGTTCCTGCGCAACGAAGCGACCGACAATAGTTTCCCTGCAGAAAACAATCTCTGTACCGGCGGCCCGGATCGCCCGTTCACGGTCGGTCCCCAAGCGCGTACGCGCGGCGAATACGCGTACGAGCTCTGGAACAATGCGCCGGACGACACGCAGCAACCGGGCTACGGAAAGTCTCCGCCGGAGCTGATGCAGACGGGTGCGGCGACGACATCGCGCTGAAAGTCGAATTCGAACCCCCAGAACATGCGCCGGTAGCCTCTCGAGGCGCCGGCGCGCGTCGCCTCGTGGCTTTCTTTACATTTCCTTTACCGCATCCGAGCGCACGATCGCGACGTGGTTGTCTGGCTTCCGCGAAGGGTCGTGCCGCGTTTGATCAGAGCCGGGCCGCAGCACGCAATTTCATGCTGCAACGCATGACTCCGGACATCGCACCCGTGATAGATTCCAGAGGTTGGGCGACCTTGGTTCCTGGGTCGAGGGCATTCGAGAGAGATTTCAGCAACGGATTCGATCGTTCGCCGTAACGAATCGTCCTTCGAGCGACGCGCGCGTCGCGTCGCGACCGATCAGCTTGAGGCCAACAGGTAATTCGCGTTTTCACTGAACTCCGGAGTGATGATGATGAAGCGTCATGCATTGGCTTTTCTCGTCGCGGCGGCCGTATTGCCGGCCGCCCATGCGGGTGTTGTCGACAACGCCCAGCACGCCGCCCAACAGCAGGCCTGGTCTGCATGGGGCGGCGAAATCGGCATCCGCTGGAACGCCGATATTCTCGACAATCTTGGTATCCACCCCGGGCAGCAGACCGGGCAGTTGAACGAGACCGATTTCCACCGCCACGAATGGTTTCAGCTGCGTCAGAGCGGCGGCTTGCAGTTCAAGGTTTTCAACAGCGCGCTGCAGAATTTCACCGGCGGCTCGCTGCAGATGCGCGGCGGCTATGTGCTGCAGTTGCGCGACGGCAGCTCGATCGACATGCGTGACATGAGCCTGCGTGTGCGCGAAAAAGACACGAAAGTGCTCGATATCGTCAGCGGCGATGGCAAAGTTTGGTTTTACACCGACCGTGTGATGTTCGAGCTCGCCAACGGCAATCAGATGCTCGCCATCCGCGCGGCCGACATTCGCATCGGGCCCGATCTCGCCAACCGCCTCGGCGTGCCCGAAGCGAACGGCTGGGAAATCGGCGACATGGCGATGAACACGCAGGTCAACATCCAGGGCAGCAACAACGTTCCGGATCGCGTCTGCTCGCCGTATCCGTGGCCCAACGTCGCCGTACCGAATGTGCCCGATCAGACGTACAAGGGCGATCTTTTCATGCAGAGCTTCTCGGTCGATCCGGTCGGCTGCATGCATTCGAACGGCAGCAGCGGATGCGACGGTCCCGGCGGCGACGACGGCATCGCCGGCTTCGCTCCGACATCCTCGCTGATCAACAACAAGAACGACGGCACGTTCGTTCCTACGGTGCCGAACGACCCGCTCGGCACGAGCACCTCGCTCTACACCGCCAACATCGCCTGGTACACGATGTTCACCGGCAGCCCGCCGAACTACAACCCGCCGTACAAGAACGATCAGCATCCTTTCCTGATCTGGAACCTGTATCGCATCAACAGTGATGGCACCATCGATCAGATCGGCCGCTCGGGCGTGAAGCATGCGTTCCTCACGATCAACGCCGGCTGCATGGATTCCTGCAACGATCCGCATTCGCTCGGCCTCGGCTGCGGCGATACGTACGGTTCGGGCAACAACGACGATCCTGGAGCCATGGGTCCGCGTTCGGAGATTGTCCCGGCCGAAGGCACCTGGGGTCGCTGCGGTTCGATCTGGGATCCGAGCTGCAACGGTCAGGAGCACAGCGATGGCAACAACAGCTGGACGCAGCGCATGCAGGTCCACGAATCGCAGCTTGATCCCGCCGTCAATACCGGTGCGACTTACAAGTTCGAGTCGTGGTACATCGCACGCGACGACATCAACATCCTGAACTCGATGGCGACATTGAGCGTGACGCCGCATTTCGGCGGCGGTACGTGGTCGCTCAACAACCAGAGCGCCTACCGGCTCGGTCCGGCGATCGACCGTTGGGTCGATCCGGTGCACCCGGCTCCGAACTCGTCGAACTCGCCGATCACCAGCAGCGAGGGTCATGCCAAGGTCGCAGTCAAGGTGACCGACAACGGCAACGGTACGTGGACCTATTACTACGCGGTGATGAACCTCGACTTCGCACGCGCGATCGAGCAGACCCCGGCAGCAGGTCCCGATCCTCGCGTGCTCAGCAACGCGGGATTCGACAGCTTCACCGTGCCGATTCCTGCGGGCGCGACGGTCAGCACGACGGGCTTCCGCAACGGTACGGTTGACGGAAGCGGCGCGTGGACGGCATCGACCGGCGCGAATAGCGTCACCTGGAGCGCCAGCGGCCAGCCGACACTCAACTGGGGCACGATGTACTCCTTCTCGCTGACGGTGAACGCATCGCCGCGTTCGGGCACGCCCACAGCGATCCCGAAGGTCAGCGGACTGGTCTCGCTGCACGTCGCGAACACCGGCGCGCCCGCGTCCTACAACGCAACGGCGATCGTGCCGCAGATCGTCCCGTAAGCCAGCGCGCTCGGCGGATGCGATTGCATCCGCCGAGCACTGAAACGAATCCAACCCGCACCGTTCTTGGTGCGGGTTTTTTTTTGAGCGCGGGTTCGCCGCCATCTCCGGACGACGCGGAGCGGCGATGCGAGCGGCGCGACGATCACGTGATCGAACGATCTGCGCGATTCAAACGAACGAGCGCCAAACGCACTCGACATTCTCCATCGCCGAGCCCGCGCTCAGCGCGGCGCGAGAATCAAAGTGTGCTCGGTCGGCCCCGGCAGAAACGGCGTCGGCTTGCCGGCCGCCCAATCGGCGTGGCCCGCGCCGTAGTACGGCGACATCGGATGACCGCTTTGCCCGCCGGCCAGCATGAAATAACCGTGTTCCTCGTCGCCGGGTGCAACTGCGAAACGCTCCGAAGCTCCAAACGTAGGCGACTGCACACGCGGCATGTCGCGATCGCCCGGCAATTCGTCCGACGGCATATCGAGCCAGCGCGAAAAGAAACCCGGCAGCGCGCGCGAAAGCGGGTGCGCGATGTGCATCGTGTTGCGCTCGCCCCAGGTGCGCGCGGCGATGCCGCTTTTTTGATCGGCGAGACCTTTTCCGGCTCGATCGGCGCACGCGATCAGCAGCGCGTCCCAATCCGCATTGCCCGGCGGCAGCAGGTGAGCCGGACGCGCTTGCAGCAGCGCCCACACGATGTGCTCCGCCTGTGGCATCTTCGGCAGCGCGAAATCGGCAAACTTTCGGCGCACCGCTGCTGCGAAGCCGTCGAGCACACGGTCCGTGACTTCATCGCGCCACGCATGCACGACGCGGTAAGCCACCGAGTCGATCGACGCGCGTCCGTTCCAGCCGTCGAGCGCTTTCAGGAGTTCGTCGTGCAACTGCGATTTCGGCGCACGATGCAGTTCCGTCGCAAGAAGATCCTTCCATGGTTCGAGGAACAGCGCCCGATCATCGAGCTGGATCGCCAGCATGTCGTCGGCGGTGTAGTGATCGTGCGCGCGCAGATCATCGCGGATCTGTCGCGCACGCGCGCCGATGTCGTAGCCGCCGTCGCCGAGCTTGGCGAGCCACGGATTTTCGGTAACGCGCTGGTTGGCTGTCCAGAGCCGCTGCCACGGCGGATTCGCGATCAGTGGATATTCGCGCGCATCGAGCCAACCGTCCCAGCCCGTGCCGGCGCGTGACCAGTCGGCCGGCAGCTCGGGATCGTAGTCGCCAATGCGACGCGGCAGGCGCCCGGCGATCGTCCACGCAATATTGCCGTTGCGATCGCCGACGACAAAATTCTGCGGCGGAACACCCGCCGCCTGCGCAGCTGTGACCGCTTCGTCGACCGTCTCGGCGAGCTCGAGCTTCTGCAGCTCGAAATTGAACGCGCCCGGCTGCTGGGCCGTCCATGCAAGCGCGAGCGGCGTGCCGTCGGCATCCTTGCCGATGAGCGGACCCCATTCGCTGTCTTCGACTTCGAGCTTCTGGTCATCGCCGCCATGCACTTGGATGACTTCCTTGTGTCGGGCGATCGTCGCGTCGCCGTGCGCTGTGCGGTAATGATCTGGATTCGCGGCGTCGCGCTCCACGCGAACCCAATCCACGGTATCGGCGTAGCTGTTGGTGAATCCCCACGCGACCTCGCGATTGCTGCCAGCGACGATCACCGGCGTTCCCGGCAAACTGGCGCCGGTCACGTCGACGGTGCGCCCGGTACGTCGCGGATTCGGATATATCAACCGCGCGCGAAACCAGAGTCCCGGTACGCGCAGATCAAGATGCATATCGTTGGCGACAAGCGCCGCGCCGTCGGCAAGCGCGCCAGCAACGGCAAAGCTGTTGCTGCCCGGCGTGTTTTTTTCCTTCTGTTGCGCCGATTTCAGCAGCGATGGATCGAGTGCGTGCACGTCGAGATCCGATGCCGGCGGAAGCGGCGGCCAGTTCATCGGCGGACCGGCAATCGGCGTGTCCCAGGTCCCACCCATCGCGGTAAGGAAGCGATACGCCGATTCGGGCAGAGCCGCGTGCATGCGCGTGAACGCGAGCTCGCGCGTGTTCTCCGCGTCGTTCAGCGTGAACGACATCGCAGCAACGACCAGCGGCGTGTCCTCGTCGCGCCACGGCGCCGGCGTCGTGCGCGTGAGGAGATACGGAAAAGGCCGCACGGAAAGACCCGCAAGGCCGGCGTTGACACCGTCGCGATACGCGGCGATCTCGTCGCGTTCGGTCGGCGATAGGCTTGCCATCGCATCGTGCACGCGCGCGCGCATGCGATGCGTACGAGCCGTGCGATCCGCCGCCAGCGCGACATTCCCGAAAAGCTCCGCGAGCTCGCCCGCCGCGCGACGGCGCAGCAGATCCATCTCGAAGAAGCGCTCCTGCGCATGCACGTAGCCGAGCGCCCAGGTCAGGTCGCGGCGGTTCTGCGCGTGCAGCGTGACTGTGCCGAGCGCGTCGCGCTCAACGGTCACGGGCGCCGAAAGCGCGGCGGAAATCACGCGCCCGTCGTAGCTCGGAATGCTCCCGCGCAGAAGAAGCCAGGAAACACCGAACGCGACCGCGAGCGCGGCAACGACGAAGGCGAGTACACGCGCAAGGCGTCGGCGCATGGAGCGGCGAGTCCAACGGGAAGCCGCGATCTTGCCGGATCGAAGCGCGCGAGCCAAGGAGATTTGCACCCGTCCGAGCGGGTTGCGAGGTCAGCGAGACGGCCGCAGCAAACGCGATGCGGTTTCGGCCCGTCAGCCGGTCGTCTCGATCCGCTCGACGCGTCGCAACCCACGCGGGAGAAGCCCGCCGCGCGCCGCCCGGCTGCCGCCGTATTCGACGAGATCGGCCCATTTCAGCGTCAGTTTGCGCGCGCCGGCATAGAGCGTGACTTCGCCTTTGCCTTCCGCGACGACTGCGATGCCCGCGACGCGTTCGCCGGCGGCGAGCTTCGCTTTTGGAATTTCGATCAGCTTGTTGCCCTTGCCCTTGTCGAGTTCGGGAAGGTCCGCAACGGAGAACATCAGGAGATGTCCCGCACTGGTGGCGACGATGATTCGATCGCGCGCGGAATCTCCAATCAGGGCGGGCGCGAGGATGCGCGCATCGTCCTCGACGTTGATCAATTGCTTTCCGGCCTTCTTGTTGGCGAGCAACGCTTCGAAGCGGGTGACGAAACCGTAGCCGCGATCGGACGCGACCACGAGTTTCGTGTCGGCATCGGCAATGGCCAGCGCGTCGAAGCGTGCGCCCGCGGGCGGCGTGAAGCGGCCGCTCAGCGGCTCGCCGTTGCCGCGCGCGGACGGCAATGTGTGCGCGGCGGTTGAATAACTGCGGCCCGTCGAATCGATAAAGGCAGCCTGTTGCGTCGTGCGGCCCTGCGCCGCGGCAAGGAATTTGTCGCCCTCGCGGTAGCCGAGCTCGGTGGCGTCGATATCGTGGCCTTTGGCGGCGCGCACCCATCCTTTCGTCGAAAGCACGACGGTAATCGGTTCGCTGGCAACGAGCTGCGTTTCGTCGAGCGCCTGCGCGGCTTCGCGCGGGACCAGTGGCGAACGGCGCGCGTCGCCGTATTTCTTGGCGTCCTCGCGCAGCTCTTCCTTGATCAGCGTCTTCAAACGCGCCTTGGATTTCAGCACAACTTCGATGCGCGCGCGTTCCTCTTCGAGCTCGTCGCTCTCGGAATTGATCTTCATCTCTTCGAGGCGTGCCAGCTGGCGCAGGCGCGTTTCCAGGATGTATTCGGTCTGCTCCTCGCTGAGCTTGAAGCGCTTCATCAACGCAGGCTTGGGCTCCTCCTCAGTGCGGATCACGCGGATCACCGCATCGAGATTGAGATAGGCGATGCGCAAGCCTTCCAGAACATGCAGGCGCCGCTCGACCTTCGCCTGCCGGTACTGCAGACGCTTGGTGACCGTGTCCTGCCGGAACCGCAGCCATTCGGCAATGATCTGCCTGAGATGCTTGACCTGCGGCTTGCCGTCGAGGCCGATCATGTTGAGATTGATGCGATAACTCTTTTCCAGATCGGTCGTCGCGAAGAGATGCTGCATCATTTCGTCGACATCGACGCGGTTCGAACGCGGAAAAAGTACGAGACGCACCGGATTCTCATGATCCGATTCGTCGCGATAGTCTTCGAGCATCGGCAGTTTCTTCGCCTTCGCCAACGCGTCGATCTGCTGCAGAACCTTGGACGGCGAAACCTGGTGCGGCAGCGCGGTAACGACGACGTTGCCTTCTTCTTTGACGTAGACCGCGCGGCAACGTACCGAACCGTTGCCTGTCGCGTACATCGCGGCGATCTCGGCGCGCGGCGTGATGATCTCGGCCGCGGTCGGGAAATCCGGGCCTTTCACGTGCTCGCACAGCTCGGCGATGCTCGCCGAGGGGTCGTCGAGCAGATGGATGCACGCACTCACAACTTCGCGCAGATTGTGCGGCGGAATGTCGGTTGCCATGCCGACCGCAATGCCGGTCGAGCCGTTGAGAAAAACATGCGGCACGCGCGCCGGCAGCCACGATGGCTCCTGCTGCGTTCCATCATAGTTCGGCGTGAAGTCGACCGTTCCCTGGCCAAGCTCGGCGAGCAGCAGTTCGGCGATCGGCGTGAGCTTGGATTCGGTGTAGCGCATCGCCGCGAACGATTTCGAATCCTCGATCGATCCGAAATTGCCCTGGCCGTTGATCAGCGGATAGCGGTACGAGAACGGCTGCGCCATCAGCACCAGCGCCTCGTAGCACGCGCTGTCCCCGTGCGGATGGTATTTGCCGAGCACTTCGCCGACCGTAAGCGCCGACTTCCGGTGCTTGGCAGTGGCGGCGAGTCCGAGCTCGCTCATCGCATAAATGATGCGCCGTTGCACCGGCTTTAGGCCGTCGCCAATGAACGGCAGCGCGCGGTCGAGCACCACATACATCGAGTAATCGAGGTACGCGCGCTCGGCATATTCCTTGAGCGGGATTTGTTCGAAGTTCGATTGCAGATTCATCACGAATTCCGGCGAGGCATGCAAAAAAAATGGCGCGCCGGCGAAAAGCCAGCGCGCCGCGCCATTGTGCCGGATCGTGATAGGGCGCGTTAACCGGACATTCGAGTCTCTCGCGACTGCGGCGGAAGCGCTGCGCCCGGGGAGGTCGGACGTTTTCTGCGTTCCGCCGCAGTCGATTCGACGATCATGGGCAGGTGAGCCCCGCGATCTGGGTCAGGCGAGTGAGATCCATATGGCCGCTGCCGTAGCCCGGCATCGTCGAGGTGAAGTCGACGCCGCCGTGATTGCAGTCGGTGAACGTGAAGGTCAGCGTGCCCCATGCGGGTTGCGTGACGTTGGATGGATCGAAGTTCGGAATCCAGCGTCCACCCTGCGTCTGCAGCGCTTCGACCGTGGCCGTGTTGGTCGCCGGATTGATCGAGCCGACATTGCCGAACCACGACTGCTGCGTGCCGTCCGGATTGAACGTGAACCACCAGGCCAGGAACTGGTTGTTCGCACCGACTTCGATCAGGATGCCGTGCCCGCTTTGCGTCGGGTCGTACCACGCGCCGGTGAATGCGCCGGTGATCGGCACGTTGCCCGAGCCCTGCGTGCCGTTGACGATGATCGTGCCCGTCATGCCCATCGATCCGTGAATGTCGCAGTGGAACGGAATCTGATGGCCGGCCGTCTCGGGTCCGAACGTCACGGTCGAAGTCCACGTGTTCGCGGCGGGTTCGCCATTTCCGCCGGCTCCATCACAGCCGTTCGCGCAGCGGAACGAATTGTCGTCGGCGTGCACGTTGTGCGGAGCGCCGCCGCCGCTGATGAAGGTGACCGTGTCGCCGGGATTGATCGTGACGGTCGATGGACTGAACATCAGCAGCGGATACTGATATCCGCCGCTGCCGTAAGTGCCGCCCACGGCGACCTGATGATCCATCGCCCATGCGGACGAGGCAGCCAGCAACAACAACAGCGCCGGCCATATTTTCCGAAGGTGCAGCTGCATAGTGTTTCTCCAATTCCTGCTTGAGTGACGATGTGTTGAGCTGAAAACCCCAATGCTTCGCGGCCCCCGGATGTCGCCGCGCATCCCGCCGTCCGGACCAACGCCGCACGCCTATGCGGGATGACGGCGTTTGACCGGACAACGTCGCAGCGCATTTCGCAACAGGGCGCGATCAGATTCCGCCCGAGAAGATAACCGTTCGCGTTCGGCGAAACGAAGCAAACGCTGGGTGGAATCCTTCATTTCGCTGTGCGAAGCGCGCGGCGATGCGATCTTGCGCCAGATCGGTCTATTCGTTCCGGATGGCGCGCCGCGGCATCTGCGATGGGTTCCGGTCGTCTTGTTGCGTCGCTATGAAAATAGACTTCATCGCGAGGCACACAGTTTGCGCGGCTCGATCCGGACGGCGGGCCATTACCTGGAGTCATCGTGCGATTACCGGTATTGATGACCATCAGCGCGCTCGATGCGGCGATGCCACTTTTTCATTGGACCTGGCAACCGGCGCGCCGCAAGCTGTGTCCTGGGGACCGGGAGCTTGTCGCGCATCTTGATTCAGTTGGGTCGGCGGCGCGATCGGTGTTGCGACTGCAATAGCGTGGTCGCGTTCTTCTCGGAATTCGTAATGGCCGCGGCGAACGCTTCGCCGACGCGATGGTACGCGTCGTCGGAGATTGTTGTCGCGCTGGTGTTTCCAAGGAACAGGGGAGATTTTGACATGAAGCTTTTATCGTTTTTTCCGGTGCTCGCGTTGCTGCCTGCACTTGCTGTCGCGGATGGATCAGGAACGCTCTATCAGGACGGCAAGCAAACGGCATTGGTCAGCGCGTATGCATTCCGTGGTCCCGATCCGTTCGAGAAGACCAAGCAGATCACGACCGTCGTGTTCGCCACCAAGCCCATCGATGCCGCGACCGCGAATGCCACCGCCGATCGCGGCGAAGCAGTCGCCAACCAGTTCCGCCAGAGCGAGGCGACGCGCGTCGAATTGAATCTTGAAGGCGATGGCTCGGTGCAGAACGTCAACATCATGGCGCCGGGATCGAGCGGATCACAGAGCGGCAGCGGCTGGTACACGCTCAAGCTCGTGCACAACGATGCCAAGCGCGTCGAAGGCACTTTCCGCAGCAACGACGAGGCCGACAAGAAATCCGGCCGCTACTACGATCTCAAGTTCGCGCTCGACATCGCCGGGCCTCCTGATCTCGGCGCCGCGCTGCCCGCCGACGGCGGCGATCCCGGCAAGGCCTATCGCGCCTATCTCGCTGCGTTGAAGAAGGGGGATATCGACGCGCTCGCCAAGACCATGACGCACGATCGCTCGGCCGAACTCCTCGCGCATCGCAACGACGCGGATTTCAAGGTGATGTTCGCGTTCATCCAGCAGAGCGTGCTGCGCGATCCCAAGATCACCAAGGGCTTCAGCAAAGCCGATTCGGCAACGCTCGAGCTTTCCGGCAAGGACGGCGATGGCAACACTGCGGACAGCACGGCGACGATGCAGAAGGAAGGCGGCACGTGGCGTCTGGCCAAGGAGTCGATGACTTCTCACTCGCAGTGAGTGCGCCGACCTGATCGCGGCCGGCTGTACGGCCGCGATCAGCTTGTGCCGCCTCGTTCCGAACGCATGCGTCGACGGTTCGCGGCAATCAGCGCATCGTCGGCAACCGCGGCACCGGCCTTGCCGTGCATGCGGTTCGCGCTGAGCAGCGGGGGACATTCGCGGGTCAGCGTGTCGATGACCGCGCGCTGCAGTTTCGTGTAGTACGGCAACTTGTGGAATTGCAGCAGCACCGGCACCTCGAACGGCCGGTAGCCCGCGACGGCGCGAACTTCGTGCTCGGGCCTGATCAGATGGACCGGCACGACCGCGCGACCGATGCCTTGCGATACGGCGTCGATGAGCCCGTAGATATCGTCGAAATACACGCGCTGCATTTTCGGCACGGTCGCGCCGGTCTGGATCAGGAAGAATCGTTCCGTGAAGTTGTCGCGCGGCTCGTGATCGATGTAGCAGTCCGGACGGCCCGTGAATCGTGCCGATTCGATCAGCACGTTGCGCTCGACGCCGATCTGCGC
>DASYJJ010000403.1:0-14504 GCA_035996605.1 Rhodanobacteraceae bacterium | reverse complement strand
AGTGCGTGTTTGCACTCAGCGAGCACATCTTCGCCGCGCCCGGCGCCTTTGCGGTTCACCGGAATGATGCCGACCAGCTTGGTGGAGAACCATGTCGACAGCGGCGACGTGAGGAAGTGATCCGCGGCTGCGACGGGGCGCACCTTCTCCAGCATGCGGCCTGGAAACAGACAGAGCAGAATCAACGTATCGATGTGCGAATTGTGATTGGCGGCGATGATCGCCGGGCCTTTCGTCGGCAGACGCTCACGATGGCGCACGTTGAGGCCGAGCACGAACAGAACGACGGTGCGGACGAGGACGCCGTAGAAAAATAGCCGAAGCAGATAGCTCATGGTCGCGGCCCGCTCCTCGGATTCTCGTCATCGCACTCGTCGATTGATCGAAGGCGCGCCGCTGCGTCAAAAATAAAAGAACGCCATGAAGTGAAAGAAGAGCGGCCCGGTGAACAGGAGACTGTCGATGCGGTCGAGAATCCCGCCGTGGCCGGGAATCAGCGATCCTGAATCCTTGACGCCGATGTCGCGTTTTACCGCCGAGATCGTCACATCGCCGAGGAATCCGCCGAATCCGATCATGACGCCGACCGCTATCGAATCGGTCCGGCTCAGCGGAGTGAGGTACGGCGCAAGGAAAAACGCAATCACGGTCGTGGTCAATACTCCGCCGACGAGTCCTTCGACGGTTTTCTTGGGACTCACACTCTCGATTACCTTGTGCCGACCGAGCGTTCGTCCCCAGACGTATTGCGCGACATCGTTGAGTTCGGTGAGCAACACGACGAAAAGCAACAATGCGGCGCCGTGTGCGGGAACCGGTTTGCCCTCCGGCAAGATCAGGAGGTAAGCAAGATGGCTTAGCCCGAACACCATCGTCATCAGGCCCCAGTGGATCGTTCCAGCTGCGCGCAGAAAATCTTTGGTGTCGCCACGCAGGACCATGCGCATCGCGATCCATAGAAATGCCCACACCGGAATGAAGATAAGGAACAGGTTGTACCAGTGCATGCCGATCCAGAGGTATTGCAACGGCACGCACAGGTACACCCAGAACAGCACGCGCCGATCGGCACGGCGCGTTGGAATCAGCGAGAAATATTCCTTGAGCGCGAGAAACGACAGGATCGCGAAGAAACCGATCGCGATGCTGCGTCGAAACGAGATCGCCATCGCGAACACGAACACCAGCACCCACCACGAACGCACTCGCGCGGCGAGTTCGGCGTGGCGGTTGCCCCTATCGCCGCGGCGCATCAGTCCTACGATCATCGTCGCGACGATCAGCAAGACGACGATCGCGCAAAGCGTCCACAGCACCGACGGTGGAATCCAGAGGTGCACGTTCTCGAAGTTCATGGGCTCTCGTCTTCGCAGCAATCGGTCATGCGGTCGATCGTTACAAGCGCACACGAGGATGCCGACGTCGGCAAAGCCGCTCGGCGACGGAGCATCTTCGTTTTCCCGGGAAACGGAACCCGCGTCCGATGATCCGACCGTGAGCGAACCCACTCCGACGCCGGAAATCAGATACACCGCAACCCATCGACCCCGGCCGTCATTCGAACGACGCTCTCCCGCCGCGTACGTTAGCAGACAAGCCGTTCGGCATGCCGACTTGGCGCCATCCATGCAGACCGCTACATTGCGCTTTCGCTTGGCCTCCTTTGTCGAAACGCGATGTCCGACGCCCGCCGCTGGTTCGATCTCCCTTCACCGTTCGCAATGAAACGCGGCGGCGCGCTCGTTGGTGCGCAGCTCGCGTACGAGACCTGGGGCGCGCTCGATCCGGAACGCAGCAACGCGATCTTCATTCTCACGGGCTTGTCGCCGAGCGCGCACGCGGCTTCGAACGCGGAAGATCCATCGCCCGGCTGGTGGGAAGAGATGATCGGCCCCGGCAAGTACATCGACACGAACCGCTGGTACGTCATCTGCGCGAACACGCTCGGATCGTGCAAGGGCTCGACCGGCCCCGCGTCGATCAATCCCGAAACGGGCGAACTCTATCGGCTCGAGTTTCCCGATCTGACACTCGAGGACGTCGCCAACGCGAGCTACGAGCTGGTGCGCGGCCTCGGCATCGAAAAACTCGCCTGCCTCGTCGGCAATTCGATGGGCGGCATGAGCGGGCTCGCCTATCTCGCGCTGCATCCAGGTTCGACGCGGGCGCATGTCAGCATCTCGACCGCGCCGACCGCACAACCCTTCGCGATCGCAATCCGCTCGTTGCAGCGCGAGGCGATTCGTCTCGATCCGAACTGGAAGCAAGGCCACTACGACGACGAGCACTATCCCGAAGCCGGCATGTCGATCGCACGCAAACTCGGCGTCATCACCTATCGGTCCGCGATGGAATGGGTCGGACGTTTCGCGCGCATTCGCCTGGATTCCGACGAGCGCGAGGAAGAACCCTTTGCCGTCGAATTCCAGATCGAGTCGTATCTCGCCGGGCACGCGCGACGATTCGTGCGCAGTTTCGACCCGAACAGCTACCTCTATCTCTCGCGCGCGAGCGACTGGTTCGACATCAGCGAATACGCACCGACCAGGCAGGCCGGCGGCGACGCTGCGGCCGCGCTCGGCGCGATCCGCCTCGAACGCGCCCTGGTCATCGGCGTTTCGACCGACATCCTGTTCCCGCTGACGCAGCAGCAGCAGATCGCGGACGGTTTCCGGGCCGGGGGCGCCGAGGTCGATTTCGTCGCGCTGGACAGCCCGCAGGGCCACGATTCGTTCCTGGTGGACATCCCGCGCTTCGGCGCGCCCATCGCGCAGCTCCTGGCGAGCCTGTAAAATTGACGGGGCGGAGGTGCTTGCCGCCGCGGCGTCATCCCGGCGAAAGCCGGGACCCAGCGCCTTGAGCTTCTGGCGAAAAAGAAACTGACACCCATGCTCACTCTCGATTTTCCCGGCTGCCGCCGTCTCGTCGATGCCCTGGACGCCGCGGTCGGCCAGCGCGAACAGATCGCGATCACTGAAGCTTTGCGCAAATCGCTGTGCTGCCTGATGCGCGACAGCGACGTGTGCCTTCCCGAGTGCGTATTCGAGAGCGCCACCGACCACTATGCGCGCCGCGAGCTCTATCGGAGCGAAGATCTCGGTTACAGCGTCGTTGCGATGACCTGGGGCCCGGGTCAAGGCACGCCGATTCACGATCACGAAGGCATGTGGTGCGTAGAAGGAGTCTGGGCCGGCACGCTCGAAATCACGCCGTACGAGCTCATGGAGCAGCGCGACGGCCGCTACCGTTTTGAACCGCGCGGCACGATGAACGCCGGACCCGGATCCGCCGGAAGCCTGATCCCGCCGCACGAATACCACACGATCCTGAATCCGAGCGACGACGCTATCGCGGTCTCGCTGCACATTTATCGCGGCGCGATGACCGCATGTTCGGTGTTCCAGCCTACCAGCGACGGCTGGTATGCGCGCGATCGCCGCCAGCTTTCGCTGGATCTCACCCACTAGAATTTTCGGCGCGAACGAGCGGCGTGAAGCCGTACAGCGAGCGAGCTTGCCGCGCGCGCACGCTCCATTGCGTTGAAACGCGTGATTCCGAGCTGGGATTCACCGCTGCGCTTCGATTGCCTCAACGCAGGCGCTCGAACGAAAGAAAACGCATCAGCGGATGTGTCTTGCGCTCGATGCCACGACGGATCAATTCGGCGCCGATCACGCTGTAAACAATTCCGTTGCCGCCGTAGGCCATCGCGAAATGCACGCGCGGGCCGTGTTCTGGATGCGGCCCGAAGAACGGCAGCGCGTCATCCGTTTCGGCGAACGTGCCGGCCCAGGCAAACCCTTCCTCGATGTCTTCGCGAGCAAGAAGCTTGCGGAGTTTCGCGAGCAGCCGCTTCGATTTGCGTGGCACTGCTCGGTCGCGTCGTGCGGGCAAGTCGATGCGGTCGTCCTCGCCGCCGATGATCAGCCGGCTCTCGTCTGCGCTTCTAAGATAGAGATACGGCCGTCGCGATTCCCAAACCAGGGTACGATCGAGCCAACTCGGCGCATCGGCGATCGGCTCCGAAACGAGCGCGTACGTACTGTGATTGCGCGCCACGCGCTGCTTGAGGAATGCATGCGCTTCGTACCCGGCCGCGAGAACGAGATGCTTGCACCGCACAGTCGCATCGCGATCCGTGTGGACCGTCAGACCGCCGGGCGCTTTTTCCCATCGGACGACGGACGTGCGATCGAACACCGGGCAGCCGCGCTTCGAAAGACCCGCGAGCATGCCGAGTGCGACGCGGTACGGATCCATCCGCGCCGCAACCTTCGTCAACAGAGCGGCCTTCGCATCGATGCCAAACCGATCCTTCAGCGCCGCGCGCTCGAGAATCTCCAAATCGAACCCATTGCGCCGCCGCATCTCGCCTTCCTCGCGCACGCTCGATGCATGCCATGGCCAGCTCGCGTAGTAGAGACTCGAAGCGCGCTGGAACTCCGAGCCGCGCACGCTGCGCGCAATCGGCTCGAGAGCGTGCACCGCTCTCTCGCAGGCTTTGAATATCGCCGCTGCGTGCTGCTCGCCGTAGCGCTGCGCGATGCCGAGCATGCCGTCGTCGATTTCATATTGGAGCAGCGCTGTCGTTGCTGCCGTGCTGCCCCAACCCGCGTCGCGCTTGTCGAGCACCACGACATCCAAACCTGCCTCGCACAACGAACGGGTGATGAGTGCACCCGTGATGCCCGCTCCGACGACGACCACGTCGCAGCGCATATCTCGGATCAGCGGTGGGAACGATGCGAGAAGCCCGTTCTTGACGGGCCAGTACGGATATCCGCTCTTGAGATCCATCGAGGGGGTTCGGCCCTTACGCGTGCCATCGGCGGCATGAGGGCCGGACTATCCCGGCGTGCGGATGAAAGCGCGTTGAACCGCGGCCACCGAAGGACGATGCTCCGATCTGCACCCACTCGCCCCGCACTGCTCTATACTTTGCGCCCCCGTTCGCCGCCGGTTCCGGCCGGACGCACCGCACGAAGCCGAAGTGGCGGAATTGGTAGACGCGCTGGACTCAAAATCCAGTTCTGGCAACAGAGTGCGAGTTCGATTCTCGCCTTCGGCACCACAGTGGCATCCGAGTCATCCGGGCGTCCAGGATTCATCTGGAAACCGCACGGTTCGTGTTCAATAACCGGGGTAGCGCGTGACGTAATCGCGCGGCGAGCCGCTCGGGATTCCTGTGCTGTGCAGCACGTCGATATGCAGGTTCAACGTCTTGCCATCGTCGTATTGCTTGTTGACGTCGAGCTCCGCCGCGTTCAGCGTGCTGTTGCCGTACGCCTTGGAATAGCCGATGCCGGTCGTGAAGCTGCCATGCACGGATGTGGCGGTGTCGGCGGCGTACTCCTCCGGCTTCGAGACGTCTTGGCTGACTTGCGCGCCGCTCTCGGGTAGCTCCGGCAGTTGAAGGTTCAGTGCTTGCTGCGCCACAGCCGAACCTGCGATGAAGATCAGCAAGGCAGCTGCAATCAGGATGCTCGGATACCGGGTGGTCGTTGCCATGGACTTTCTACTCGCGATTTCGCTCGATGCCAGCATCAAGCATACGCTTGGACATGACGTGCTCGCGTAAAGGGTTCGAAAAGCCACGCCAAGTCCGCCGCAAGCTAAACAAGTGCCCGACGGGGATTCATGCCGAGCTGGGTCAGCGCGGCAGAAATGCTTTCCAGGTCATAAGGTTTGTGCAACAGCGCAGTCGGGGCCGCATCGGAGTCCACATCCAGGCTCGCCAGATCACAGCGTCGCCCAGTGACGATCATCACGGGCAACTTGGGTTGCTTACGACGCAGCATGCGAACGACACTCACGCCATCGCTCTCCGCACCCAGTGATAGATCGACCAGTGCAACGTCGATATGCCTGGCGACGCCGGATTCATGCTCGGCCTCGCCGGCAGACGCTGCTTCGAGAACTTGAAAGCCGAGGCTCTTCAGAACATAAGCGACGACCTCTCTGAGCGGCGCTTCGTCTTCGACGACGAGCGCCACGGGCGATGCTGGCAGGCGAACGGTAGGAGCATCCAGGATTTCGCGAATTTTTACGGCAAGCCGCTCGCGAGTGTAGGGCTTGGGCAGCAGCTCAACGCCTGGATCGAGCCTGCCTTGATGAACGATCGCATTGCGCGCATAGCCCGTCGTGAAAAGAATGCGCAGATCCGGACGAAGTTGACGCGCCTGTTCTGCGAGCTGGCGCCCGTTCATTCCAGGCAGGCCCACGTCGGTGAACAAGAGATCGATGTCCGTTTTCTTTGCGAGTTGGACGAGCGCGTCTTTGCCATTCGCGCTCTCCAGCACGTGGAATCCGAGATTGCGCAGCGTGTGCACCGCTATTTGACGAACGCCGTCGTCATCCTCGACCACCAGGATCGTCTCCGACCCGCGAGGTATCGAGCGCGGACCCCGCGGTTTCGGTGTCTCCTGCCCTTGCAGCAGTCGGGGCAGATAGATCTTGACCGTCGTACCCTCACCGAGCTCGGTGTAGATCTTCACGTGCCCGCCCGACTGCTTGATGAAACCGTAGACCTGGCTGAGGCCCAATCCAGTGCCCTGGCCGGTGGGCTTCGTCGTATAGAAAGGATCGAACGCGTGCTCCAGCACGTCCTTCGTCATTCCCGTTCCGTTGTCGGTTACGCATATCAGCACGTATTGACCCGGCTCGATTTCGACGTTGCCGAGCTCGCGATAGAGCTCATCGAGATGCGCATTGGCAGTTTCGATCGTAAGTTTTCCGCCATCCGGCATCGCATCACGCGCGTTCACGGCGAGATTCACCAAAGCATTCTCGAGTTGATGCGCGTCGACATCCGTGAACCACGTACCGCCTCCCAGAATGGTCTCCATGGAAATGGATTCGCCGAGAAGCGGATGCAGCAATTCCGATGTCGCGATGACCAGCTTGTTGATGTCGGTCGCTTTGGGGTTCAGAGGCTGCCGGCGAGAGAAAGCCAGAAGCTGCTGGGTGAGTTTCGCTGCCCGCTTCGCTCCGTGCATTGCCTGGCGGATCGCCTGGCGTCGGCGCTGCTCGTCTTGCGTTTCGAGCGCGATGATGTCGAGGTTGCCGATGATTACGGTCAGGAGATTATTGAAGTCGTGCGCGACACCGCCGGTCAGTTGCCCGATGGCTTCCATTTTCTGCGATTGCGCCAACTGCTCCTGCATCGCGCGCTTTTCGGTCATGTCGCGCGTGATCTTCGCAAAACCGATGAGTTTGCCTTCCTCGTCCCTCAGGGCATCGAGCATCACGTTCGCGAAAAAACGCGTCCCGTCTTTTCGAAGACGCCAGGCCTCGGCTTCGAACTTGCCCTCCTCGCGCGCCACGCGAAGCGCCATCTCGGGCACTCCTGCCGCACGATCTTCCGCCGTATAGAAAACACTGAAGTTTCGTCCGATGATTTCGTCGGGACGATAACCCTTGATGCGTTGCGCGCCCACGTTCCACGTGCGCACGTGGCCATCGACATCGAGCATGAAGATCGCGTAGTCCGCGATTCCGGAAACGAGCTGATCGAATATTCGATCGTCGTGGCCTACGTTGGGCATTTTTTTTCGGAGCCGGCGTCTAAAGCGAAATTGTAGTCGTTGCGCGCTGAATCATGGGTATGCCGAGCTCATCCGCGGCGGCTATCCCTGCCGGTCACACGCCATTCGGGAATCCCATCGTTTACTCGCCTAAACGATGACGAGGACACTTGCATGGCGAGACAGACGGGCAGGCAGCCGGAAGAAACCGACGTCGAGCGCGGTCCAGTAACTCCGGACAGAGCGCCGCGAACGGATGAAGAACGCGATATAGATCACGGCGCCGATGAGGAAGAGTAGGCGGAAATTCTTTGTGGGTTCCAACGAGGATGAGACGATCAGGTCGCATGCCCCGAGCGCCACACGGCCGTCCTCGGGCGCACGCTGCGTTTGCATCGCCGGTCTTGGCGCGCGCATCCGCCAACGCACGAGCTCGCATTGATCGTGGCTGTCGAGACATCCGAGTCCGCGACGATCGAGGAAATCCGCGATACCGCAGCGGCTGCGGGCTTGGTCTACGTCGCGGACGACACGCCGGGGATCGCGCGACGACGGGCGGGAAAGGGATTTCTCTATCTCGATACAGCGCTGCATCGCATACGCGACGCTGCGGTGTTGGAGCGGATCCGAGCGCTCGCGATTCCGCCCGCCTACTCGCGCGTCTGGATCTGTCCGAATCCGCGCGGCCACCTGCAGGCCACGGGACGCGATGCGCGAGGACGAAAGCAGTATCGTTACCACTCGAAATGGCGCCAAGCTCGCGACGTCGGAAAATTCGCCAAGCTCGTGCGTTTCGGTGAACGCCTGCCGCACTTGCGTCGAATCCTGCGGCGCGATCTGGCCTTGCCTGGATTGCCGGATGCCAAGGTCCTGGCGGTCGTCGTCAGCTTGCTTGCCGAGACCGGCATACGCGTCGGCAATGAGGAATACGCACGCTCCAACGGATCGTATGGATTGACAACGTTGCGCGATAGGCATGTCTCGTTCCTTCGCGAAGGTCGAGCGATCTTGCGTTTTCGCGGCAAGAGCGGAAAGGAACACGAAGCACGCGTCGACAACGCGCGTCTCGTGCGACTTATGCGCCGCTGCCAACAGCTGCCGGGGCAGATGTTGTTTCAATACCTGGACGACGAGGGCGCGCGTAGGCCGATCGACTCGGGCATGGTCAATCTTTATCTTCGCGAGGTCATGGGCGAAGAATTTACTGCGAAGGATTTCCGCACATGGGCCGGGACGATCAATGCCATCGCATTGTTGTCGCGCACGCCCTTATGCGACGACGACGACGACCGCGCTGCGACGGCGGCCATCGCCGGAGTTGTCAAAGAAGTTGCAGCTCGCCTGCGCAACACGCCGGCCGTCTGTCGCAGCTCCTATATCGATCCTCGCGTCTTTCAGGCCTGGCGCAGTGGGCGTTTGCACAAGACAGTGGCGCCGGAGACCGCGAAAGCGCCGCGAAAGCTCGAGACGATCGCGCTGAAGCTTCTGCGAAGGGAACCCGCGATGCGCAAGCGGTCACGTCCCGCGGCGTAATGTTGGCACGGGACGAGCGGGCGCCACTTCGTGTGTCATTCCGTTGCTGCAATGGAACCGCCCGACGTGGGCCGGCAAAATGTATGGACGCTCGCCGCGCGGAGTGAGACGCTACGCACGCGTTGCGAGACTTGGAGCGCAAAATGTCCTTCTGGAGTGTTCGCCGTCATGAACATCGAAAAGATCACGGTGCGTGCGACTGAGAGCGGACAGACGATGGATGTCGTCGTTTTCAGCAAACGAGCACACCGCATCGAGGTCGTCCTCGGCGAAGGCGTGCATTCCGTCAAATGCGAATTGACGCCGACGCGAAATGGCTCTGCGTACGCTGGCAGCGTTCTCGGCCGCGAAATTGTCTACGAGAGAAGTCGCGACCAGGTTCAGGCGGATATCGATCGGTTGAATCCCGCATTGCGCAGATCCCGGCCGCGCTGATTGCTCATGTCAATCGCAATCACCCAATGCCCGTCTGGGCATCGAGCGACGCGAACCATCGCACGCGCGAAGCCATAGAACATGGCCGCCAAGGTCGAAAGCATTCTGGATACGATCGGCAGCACGCCGATCGTGCGCATCAAGAAACTTGCGCCTGCGCACGTCAGGCTTTACGTCAAGGTCGAAGCGTTCAACCCGATGGGCTCGGTGAAGGACCGGCTCGCGCTCGGCATCATCGACGACGCCGAGAAGTCCGGAAGACTCGCTCCTGGACAAACCGTCATCGAGGCTACCAGCGGAAACACCGGTATCGGGCTCGCCATGGTCTGCGCGGAAAAGGGTTACCCGCTCGTTGTGACGATGGCTGAGAATTTCAGCGTCGAACGGCGCCGGCTGATGCGCTTTCTCGGTGCCAAGGTCGTGCTGACACCGGCGGCGCTGAAAGGCAGCGGCATGCTCGCCAAAGCGCTTGAGCTCGCGGAAAAACATGGCTGGTTCCTGTGCCGCCAGTTCGAAAATGAGGCGAATGCAGATATCCATTCGCGCACGACCGCGCCCGAAATCCTCGAGGCGTTTGCGGGCGAGAGGCTCGACTACTTCGTCACCGGCTTCGGTACCGGTGGAACTCTAAAGGGCGTGGCGCGCGTGCTGCGCGAGCGGAGTCCCGAAACGAAAGTGATCGTATGCGAGCCGGACAATTCGCAGACCCTCGGAAGCGGGATTCCGCAGCGTCGTGCACCCGATGGGTCGCCTGCCGGGAGTCATCCGAATTTCCGGCCACACTTGATGCAGGGATGGGCTCCGGACTTCATTCCGAAACTCACCGAAGACGCCGTCGCACAACACCTGATCGATCGGATCGTTCCCGTGAACGGCGCCGAAGCATTGCGGCTGGCGCGCGAGCTGGCGCGCAAGGAAGGCATTTTCGTCGGCATCTCGGGCGGCGCGACACTCGCGGGAGCTCTTGAAGTGTGCGCCGACGCGCCACAAGGTTCGACGGTGCTCTGCATGCTGCCCGATACCGGCGAAAGATATCTCAGCACGCCGCTGTTCGCCGACATTCCCGCCGACATGACCGCCGAGGAAATCGAGATTGCGCGGTCCACGCCAAACTATCGGTTCGACGCTCCCGCGACCACACCGCCGCCGGAAACCGCCATCGTCGAAGCGGCGCCTGCGTCCGCCGATGCCATCGCGTTCGTCGATCGCGTCGTCAACGACCGCGAACAGCCGGTGACATTGTTCGCTCTCGAATGGTGCGAATTCTGCTGGTCCGTGCGGCGCATGTTCGCGAAACTCGGAATCGCCTATCGCCCGATCGATATCGACTCGGTGGAATATCAAAAGGACGACCGCGGCGGAAAAATTCGCGCGGCGCTTACGGCGCGCACCTCAGTTGCCACAATTCCGCAGGTCTTCGTCGGCGGCGAGTTCATCGGCGGCGCAACCGATGTGTTCGACGCGTACAAGCGCGGACGCCTGCAGCAACTCCTCGACAAGAATCACGTCGCATTCGACCGTGCCCTCCAGATCGACCCGTACTCATTCCTGCCGACGTGGCTCCATCCGAAGTGAGAGCGGCGCATCGGTAATCGTCCAGCGACAAGAAATTTTTTGCGACCAACCTAGACAGCGGAACCGTTGGCCATCGTCACGAATATTTTTCGGCATATCGGCGCCGCTCATAAAGCTGAACGTCCCGCGGCCGCTCACGCCACATCGGCGCATTTCGATGAACGCCACCTATCGCTCGACTCGCGGCGGATGCGATCTGTTCAGCACGAATGTTCCACCCTCGCGGCCGGACACTGCTGGCACGTCATCGGTGACGGCGCGCGGTGTTTCCGTCAGCAACGAGGAGCAACCCAATGAACATGCGTCACACCATTACGACAGCGACACTCATGGCGATCGCTTGTGCAGCGGCCACTCCGGTGCTGGCCCAGCAGGAGACGACCGAAACGACGACCACCACGACGGTCACCAAAGGCCATCACCGTTATGTGTACTACGGCGATCACGACATCTATTTCGCGCCGGAGACCAAGACCTATTTCTGGCGTGAAGGCGATGCGTGGCGCTCGGGCGTCGAGTTGCCGCAGACGGACCGCGAATACATCAACACCGGCGGCGTCAACATCGAGCTCGATACCGAGAAACCGTACGAGCGTAACGAATGGGTGATCCAGCACTACAAGCACGGTCACCACGACCGCGACGACGATGATCAGCATTGATCGCTGATTGATTCGTAGTGTGGGCGTTGGTCGTCGCTCCGGCGGCGGCCAACGTCTCTTCTTGTGCGGTAACCGACTTCGGCGCCCAACCGCCGAAGACTATTTTTGATCGTCGGCCGATGGCGGCATCCGCTTCGATGACGTCGCCAGCTTCGTGGAGATTTGAGCGGCCGCGCGTTGTTTCGCACGTGCTACCTGGCGCTCAGCCCAGCGCTTGAGCACTCGCGCATGGCGAGCACCCATTTGCGGATCGCGCACCACGTCTTCGACGCGGGCAATCAGCGTATCGACGTTTTCGCGCCGCGGATCTTCGGCGTCTCTGCCGGCGGACCATACATCTATCCAGCGATCGCTGTGCTCGCCGAACCGCAACACCGAACGAAAGAAACGCGGTTCCTGCCGACCGAGAAAAATCAGATCGAACAGCGCGGCGACGAGCGCGAGCGGTCCGACCGCAAGGTCGCGTACGGCGCCCAGCAGCACCTTCAACTGCAGCAGCACGACCGCCTTGATCAGCGCGGTCGCAGTGCGCGACTGCTCCGTGCTCATTCGAACCGATCGCTCATGAGCTGCGGAATCCGACGCGGGCATGGCTGCCGTCGCAAAACGGCTTGTTGTTGCTCGCGCCGCAGCGACAGAGTCGCGCCGATTGCACGCGCGCAACGACGCGGCCGGTGCCGCTGATGATTTCCAGGTTACCGCGAACCTTGAGCGGACCATCGCGCTCCGGGTCGATGGCGAGCGCGCCATCGCGTTGTTCCAGCATGTCGGTCTTTCCTGTTGGCGGCTCGCCTGTCGCGCCGAAACCGATCTCCTTATGCGATTGATCGCAAAACGGCTTGTTCTTCGACGCGCCGCAACGGCACAACGTCGCCCGGTAGCCGAGCGGTTCGCCATCCAGGAGGATGTCGGCGTGAACTGCATAAGGACCGCCTTCGCGCGTCGAAAGAAGGTTGACGGGTGGAGCCGTTTCGTCGGCGTGTCCGTCCTTGCGGCGGTAGCGGATCGCGCCCGACGGACATGCGTGCGCGATTTCGACGAGCGCGTCAGTCGGCATCGCGTCGGGATGGATCCAGGGTCCCTTGACGTTGGCGAGGAATACGCGCGGCGCGCCGGTGACGCAGAAACGCGCGTGGATGCATCGCTTGCCTTCGTAGAGCAACGTCAGATCCTTGCCCTCGATTTCCTCGACGCCGGCGGTGCTGCGCGGTTGTCCGCCGTCCGCGATCGTTTTCACTTCCGCAGCGCCGACGACTTTTCCGCCGCTTCTGTTTTCAGCTGACTCAACCGTGGCAATCGGCGCATTCCGCGCGATCGGCGCGGCTGCGAGACGCGAAAATTCGCGTTCGGCCCGTGCCGCGAGCTCGGAAAGCCCCGCTGCGGCCGCGCTCATGCGCGCATCGGAATCGAGTGCGAGCGCCCCTGCGGCACTCGAAAGTTCGCGCAGCCGCTCGGTGAAGAAGCGACGCGTGCTGGCACCTTCGGGCAGTGGAGCGGCGTCGCGCAGTGTCGTGAACGACATGCCGGCATTGCATTCGGGATGCGAAGGACCGGCGGGCAGCCTTGCGGCGCGCTCGCCAAGCAACGTGACGTTGCGCATCAGCGCGATGGCAATATCCACCGCCAGCGATTTTTCCGCGCTCGGTCCTGCGACCGAATACGAGTAGCCGATCAGCCGCAACATCAGGCCGTACGAAGCGTTCGCGAGATCAACGCACGCGAGAGCCTGATCGTTTTCGAGCCAGACGCGCCCTTCCGGCCGCGGCGGGCTTCGCAACACCGGGTTGTGCGCGGCCGGGAATGCCGGTGCGAAGCGCGGGTTCGCATCGAGGAGCCGCTGGTATTCCACGCGGATCGCATGGAATCGGGCGAAGTGCGAATCGGTCGCATGCTTGGGCGCGCCCTCGCCTTGCACGACGATCGTGTTGAATGCGGCGAGTGCGGTCTTGAGGCAGATGACGCGTTCGGCGCCCTTGAGATCGATCTCCGCCGGCGAAAGCTGCAAGCCGGGTTCGCCGCAAAACGCTGCTTTCTCGCCGATCGTCTCGGCAAATCGACTGAGGTTCGCGCCGAGATTCGCGTAGAACGTTCCGACCGTTTCGTAATCGATGGGCATCGGCGTCAAGCGCGGCGCGGAAAGGCCGCGCGTGAACCGGCGCTCGGGCTCGAAGCCTTTGCCTTCGGGTTCGTCGGAGCCGCTCGGACGCTCGAGAAAAATGAAGTGTTGCAGCGTGTCGGCGCTGAATGGGGCGAGCTTGACGACGATTCCCGCGGGTAACAGGCCGATGCTGAGCGGAAAGTTGTCGCGGCCGAAGCGCGGCACGCCGCCGAGCGCCGAAGTGATGTTCCACACGGCGACGAGATGGCCCATTTCGTCGATCGCGACGTCGATGATCGAGCGCCGCCAGCGTGCGACGGCTTCGGCTTCCGCGGCGCTCAAGCCTTCGGCTTCGCCCGATTTGAGGCTGAATGCCGCGTAGAGATACGTGCACATCAGCGTGTGCTCGAGCTCGGCGGCTTCGTAGAGCGCGTAGAGGAGCCGCTCGCGGGTCGGCAGGGCAGCAGCTGCCGGATTCGGTTCAAGTCCCATTGGATCCTCGAGCCAATTTGAGGCACGAATGCTGAATCCCGATTGTTGCACACGCTGCGTTGAATTCACCTTATGCGGAGCAGGCCTGCGACCGTTTTGCCGGCTGACGGGCCTTCATGGCAGCGAACAGAACGGCATCAAGAAGCGCCTTCTGCCCGGTCACCTGGATCGCTTTCGAGCCGTCGC
>DASYJJ010000402.1:0-5107 GCA_035996605.1 Rhodanobacteraceae bacterium | reverse complement strand
TTCGCGTTCGGCTGACGGCGGACATCGAGCAGCACGGCGGGCTTGCCGTTGGCCCAGGCGGCAAGCTGATCGTTCTCGACGCCGTCGGTGATCTTGGCGACGTCGGCGAGGCGCACCGGCGCATTGTTCTTGTACGCGATGATCGTCGAGCGATAGTCGGCGGCATCCGCGAGCTGATCGTTGGTGCCGATCGAGAAACTCTGCACTGCGCCGTTGAGGCTGCCCTTCGGCGCGTTGACGTTCGCCTGCGTCAAAGCGCTGCGCACGTCTTCCATCGTCAGGCCGAGGTTGGCGAGCTGCGCCGGATTCACCTGGATGCGCACGGCAGGTCGCACATTGCCGGCGATCGAGACGAGGCCGACGCCGGCGATCTGCGAAATCTTCTGCGCGATGATGCTGTCGGCGTAGTCGTTGACATCGCGAAGCGGGCGCGAGTCGGACGTGAGCATCAAGGTAAGGATCGGCGCGTCGGCCGGGTTCACTTTGTTGTAAACCGGCGGATACGGAAGATTGTTCGGCAGCGTGCCGCGCGCGGCGTTGATCGCGGACTGCACGTCTTGCCCGGCGGCATCGATGTCGCGATCCATGTCGAACTGGATCACGATCGTCGAGAGGCCCGCGGATGAGTCCGAGCTCATCATCGCGACGCCGGAAATCTGCCCGAACTGGCGCTCGAGCGGCGTCGTCACCAGCGCGGCCATCGTCGATGCGCTGGCGCCAGGATATTGCGTAGTGACGACAAGGCTCGGCGCGTCGATGTCCGGCAACGCGGAAACGGGCAGGCCGCGAAAACCGATCAGGCCGAGCAGCAGCAGCGCGACCATCAGCAGCGATGTCGCGATCGGGCGCTGGATGAAGAGAGTGGAGAAACCCATGATGGGTCGTGTCCGGCAAGCGCCGGCTCAACCGCCTCCGCCGCGTCGCCGGCCGCCGCCGCGTTGCTGTTGCTGTTGCTGCGGGTTTTGACCTTTGAGCTTGTCGAGGTCGGCTGCGCTGGTCGCTGGCGCGGCCTGGCCGGGTGCGAGCGCCTCGACCTTGCTTCCGGGCTTGAGCCGGAACTGGCCTTCGGTGACGACCTTGTCGCCGGCCTTGAGGCCCGATGTCACCAGGATCGTGTTGTCGCTGGCCTCGCTGCCGAGTTGAAGCGGCGTCATGGCGACCGTGTTGTCCGCCTGCAGCACGTACGCGTAGCTTCCGTCCGGACCGCGCTGCACTGCGGTCGCCGGCACGACGAGGCCGCCGGTGACGGTCCGAACTTCCACGCGCACGTTGACGAACTGGCCGGGCCAGAGCGTGTTCGTCGTGTTGGCGAATTCCGCTTTGAGCTTGAACGTGCCGGTCGTCGTGTCGATCTGGTTGTCGATGACTTTGAGCACGCCGTCGGCAATCGGATGACTGTCGTTGCGATCGAGCGCCGTCACCGGCAACGGGTCGGACGCATCGTCGGTGGTGCGCACGAGATCGAGATTCTGCTCGGGCAGACTGAAGATCACGTTGATCGGATGCACTTCGGTCAACGTCACAATGCCCGTGCCCGCATTCGCCGCGATGAGATTGCCGACATCGACCTGGCGGATTCCGGCCATGCCATCGATGGGCGCGGTGATGCGCGTGTAGCCGAGTTGCGTTTTCGCGCTCGACATCGCCGCGTCGTCGGCTGCGACCAGCGCTTCCTGCTGGCGCACGAGCTGGCGCTGGTTCTCAAGATCCTGCGCAGCGACGAAATGCTGCTTGATCAAGTCCTCGTAGCGCGCGAGCGTACTGCGCGATGCGGAAAGCTGCGCTTCGTCCTGTTTCTTCTTGGCGGCCGCCTGATCGAATGCGGCCTGGAACGTGCGCGGATCGATCTCGGCGATGAGTTCGCCGGACTTCACTTCCTGCCCTTCCTTGAAGTTGATCGATTTCAGCTGGCCGCTGACCTGCGCGTTGATAGTCACCGTGTTGAGCGCCTGCACCGTGCCGAGCGCGTTGAGATAGACCGGCACGTCTTTCTGTTCGACCGCGACGACCGTGACTGGAACGGGCGCTTCGGCGGCGCCGGCGCCGCGCGCGGCCGCACCTTCGCGCTGCGACACGAGTCGCCAGGCGATGACACCCGCCAGCACGATCGCGACGGCGATCAGCGCCCACTTCCAACGCGACATGTTCGGTTCCTCCTGGGATTCGCGGTTGCGCGCACAGACGCCCAGCCGCGGGTCCGCCGGCGCACGGGAAGGCTATCAGCGGTGTACGCAGGATGGCGTGCATGGCGAGTAAATGCGTCTTTACACAGGCATGCTTCAGCTCGCTCGCGCCTTGGTTTCGGGCCTTGCGGGCTTCATATGTAAGGCTCGAAGCTCTGGCACTGTTTTCTAGCCGAACGCCGGCTCCGGCAGAGATTCCGCGCTCCGTTCCGACCTCTCAGAGCGGCTCGATCAAGGGCTGATCAGAGCGGACGGTGGGCGGCGGTTTCACCGCCGAACCCGGTTTCCAGCGCTGCCGGCCAGTCATACATTCGTTGCAATCATTCCGTCGCACTCTGAGGAGGTTCCATGGACACCGTCTGCGCGATCCCCGGCGTGGCGCTCGCCGTCGACCGTTCACACGTTCCCGATCCGGCACTGGACATCAAACCTGCCGATTCGACGACCGAATCGACCGCTGTCCTTGCCGGTGGCTGCTTCTGGTGCACCGAGGCGGTTTTTCAGAAACTCGACGGCGTGCTCGAAGTGACTTCGGGCTATTCCGGCGGCGGCGAGTCGACTGCGAATTACGACGCTGTCTGCAGCGGCACGACCGATCATGCCGAGGCCATCAGCATCCGCTTCGATCCGCGGCGCATCAGCTTCGGTCAGCTTCTGAAAGTGTTCTTCGCGGTCGCCCACGATCCGACCCAGATGAATCGTCAGGGCAACGATCGCGGGCGCCAATATCGCTCGGCGGTTTTCTATGCCGGCGATGCGCAACGCGAAGTTGCCGAGGCTTATATTCGCCAGCTGACCGATGCAAAGGTTTTTTCCGCACCGATCGCGACCGAGGTCGTTCCGCTCGATGCGTTTTACGGCGCGGAGCGCTATCACCAGAACTACGCGGAGCAGCATCCGGAGCAGTCGTACATCGCTTACGTCGCGCAGCCGAAGGTCGAGAAGCTCAAGAAGGATTTCGGCGCGCGATTGAAAAGCGAGTAATGCGGTCCCAAACCCGAAAAGCGCCAGATCCCCTCTCCCGCTTGCGGGAGAGGGCTAGGGTGAGGGCACGCTGGTTTGACCTAGCACAAAGCTTCCCTCATCCGCCTTCGGCACCTTCTCCCGCAAGCGGGAGAAGGGAAAACACCTTGGAGGTCTGCCATGACTTCAGCAAATCACTCGTCCTCAGGCATCCACAAGTCCGCGTCCGGTTACGACCTCGGCCCGCCCTCACCCGAAGAGCGCGAGCGCCTCGCCTCTCGCCTCACTCCCGAAGAGCGCCGCGTGCTGCTCGATCACGGTACCGAGCGGCCGTTCTGCGGCGCTCTCCTGGACAATCACGAAGCCGGCGCGTACGTCTGCCGCCTCTGCGGGTTGCCGCTGTTCAAGTCCGGCAGCAAGTTCGAATCCGGTACCGGCTGGCCAAGTTTTTTCACGCCGTTCGATCCGGCGCACGTGCGCGAAATCCGCGACGAGAGCTACGGCATGGCGCGCACGGAAATACGCTGCGCGCGTTGCGACAGCCATCTCGGCCATGTGTTTCCCGACGGACCGCCCCCGACCGGAAACCGCTACTGCATGAACTCCGTGGCGCTCGATTTCGTTGCGGACGGAGCCGAAAGCGAGAAATCGAGCTGAGCGTCGCGGGCGCGTGCCGGCCGGCCGCCTGAAAGCGCGAAGACGCACATTGCTGCACCGCCGCAAATCGCTCGAACGGCACTGCACGGAATGCGGATAAGAACGGCGGTTGGCGTCCGCTGAGGCAAATGTTGCGCTGCAATTTGCCTATTCTTGCGGGGCGAGCCACTCTGTGCGGCAGGAGAAAATCCCGACCGCACGCGCTCGCTCGCAAGCCGCGCTGCTGGTTCCGGGTTCCAATCACGTGGGAGCTATTCATGGGCGACTCCTCGATAGTCGTGAGGCACGCGTCCCGCATCATCCGCGCGGTACGCGGTGAGCAGCGGACGGCGATCGCCCCGCACGTGGCCAAATCCTGGAACCGTTGCCTCACCGAATACGGCATGGAGCCGAACGGTGCGCGCGCCACAGCGGTGCTCGAAGCGAATCAATTGCGCGAGCGCCAGCAGAAGCTCGGCGAGTTGCTTGGCGTTGCGCGGGCCGAAATGGAAAGCCTGTACGACCAGATCGCGGGCTCGGGCTACGCCGTCATTCTTGCCGACGCCGACGCGACGATCCTCTCGACGATCACCGATCCGACACTCAAGCGCGAATTCCGGCACGCCGGTCTGTGGCACGGCGCGCTTTGGGATGAACCGCACGAGGGCACCAACGGGCTCGGCACCTGCGTGGCGGAACGTCGCGCGGTGACGATCCATCGCGACGAGCATTTCATGGGCTACAACCTCGCCATGTCGTGTTCGGGCGCGCCGATCATCGATGCAAACGGCGGTCTGCTCGGCGTGCTCGACGCATCGTCGGTGAATTGCAACGACACCCGCGTGATCCAGCGCCACACGATGGCTCTGGTCAACATGTCGGCGAACCTCATCGCGCGCTGCCATTTTCTGCGCGAGTTTCCGCATGCGTGGATCCTGCGCTTCCACAGTCGTCCCGAATTCGTCGGTCTGCTGCATGAAGCGCTGGTCGCGGTCAGTGGCGACGGCCGCATTCTCGCGGTCAACGAAAGCGCGCTGACCCAGCTCGGCCATCCGGATCGCAAGATCCTGATCGGTGCGTCGATCGAGGACGTGTTCCAGTTCCAGTTCGCAACACTCGATCAGCGCGCGACGACTGCGCCGCAGGCGATCTGGCCGATCCGCGACGTGCGCCACGGGCGTCGTTTCTTTGCATTGGTGCGTTCGCCGCAGAACGAGCGAACCAGCGTCGTTTCGCGACCGGCTTCCGAAAACGTGCGCAGCACGCCGGTGGTTCCGCTCGGCGAGGGCGCACGCCGGCATGTCGGTGCCGATCCGCGCATGCAG
>DASYJJ010000401.1:0-2013 GCA_035996605.1 Rhodanobacteraceae bacterium | reverse complement strand
AAACCTGAGCACGAGGCGGTCGGCGCCTGATCAGGATTCGGGCGCGTGGCAGACCGCTTCGACGTTGTTGCCGTCCGGATCGAACACGAACGCGCCGTAGTAATCGAGATGATAGTGCGGACGCAGGCCCGGCGGCCCATTGTCGCGACCGCCCGCGGCGATCGCCGCCGCGTGGAAGCGATCGACATCCGCGCGAGACGCCGCAACAAGCGCCACGTGCATCGGACCACTCGATGGCTCGCCGGCGCCGATCCAGAGGTATGGACGTCCGTTTGCGCCGAAGCCGGTGCCTTCGTAGCTGCCGGTCTGCTCGCGCGTCAGGTCCATGACCGGCATGTAGCCGAGCGGCGCGAGCGCTTTCACATAGAACGCGCGGCTTCGCGCAGGATCGGATACCGAAAAACCGATATGGTCGAGCATGCGGTCAGTCCTCTATCCAGTCGGGTGCGCGCTTGTCGAGAAAAGCGGCGATGCCGCGCTGCCCCTCCGCGGATACACGAAGATGCGCGATCAATCGCGCGTTCTCGATGTCGATGCGCTCGGCCGAAGTGCGCGTGATGCCGCCGACGCGGAGCGCGAGCTGCTTGGCTTCGCTCTGTGCCAGCGGGCCGCCTTTGCCGAGAAAATGCACGACGCGCTCGATCGCAGCATCGAGCTGATCCGCAGCCACCGCTTCGTGCAAGAGACCAATGCGCGCGGCGACGGTGGCGTCGAATACCTCACCACTGATGAAAAACCGCCGCGCATGGCGCACGCCGATTGCAGCAACGACATACGGAGAGATCACCGCCGGAACGAGCCCGAGTTTGACTTCGCTCAGCGAGAATTTCGCCGCATCCACACCGATTGCAATGTCGCAACACGCGACCAGGCCGACACCTCCGCCATACGCCGAACCGTTGACGCGGGCGATGGTTGGTTTGGAAAGAAAATTCAGCGTGCGCATCAATGCCGCGAGACGGAGCGCATCGTCGTGATTCGCCGTTTCGTCCGCGGATGCCATGCGACGCATCCAGTGAAGATCCGCACCCGCCGAGAACGAAGCACCCGCACCGGTCAGCACAACGCACCGCACGTTGGCGTCGAGCTCGCAGTCGAGCAGCGCGGCGGTGAGGTCGGCGATCAACTTCTCGTCGAACGCGTTGTGCACCTGCGGCCGGTTGAGCTTGATCTCGGCGACTGAACCGGTGCGGGCGACGAGGACTGATTCGCTCATGTGGATTTTTCTGTGGTGAGTGGGTGGGATGATAGCGATTTGGGTTGGGGGTTGGTTTCTTGTGTCCGCTGGGTTTTTTGATTCATCGGATTTGGAGTGGTTTGGGCTGGACGGTGGTCCGCTGCTGCGTATCTGCTTCTCTTTAAGGTTTTCGCGAGGATCGGCTCACGTCCGTGTGTTGTTTCGTCCGCCATCCATGGCGGACGAGTCACTTCTCTTTGCTTGCCCAAAGAGAAGTAACCAAGAGAAATGCCCCCTCGCGGCCGCGTTCGCCGGGCATCGTGCCCGGCGACTCCGCGAGGACACTCCGGAGGTTCGCTGACGGCACGTCCATATGCCGACAGCGAACGTGCGCGCATCGTGCGCGCGCCCCTGCGGGCTTTTTCCTCCGGTCCTCGCCGCGGCCGAGAGGGAACCCGGTAGGAGCAGAGCGCGGCCGTCCTGGCCGCAGAAGCCAGAGCAACAGCCGACAAAACGAAACGCTCCACGCTCGCCGTCCCGGCGAAAGCCGGGACCCACCTTGCTATTGACTCGGGTCCCTCTGTGCCGCGGCGAAGGGCGGACGGATCAGGCCCGCGCTGCGCGCGGGGCGGCGCGAGGGATCGCGCCGCTTTTGCCGCAGTCCCTGGATGGACTGTCGGCAAAACCCCGTTCGCCCGCAGCGAACCCTTCGCGCAGCGAAGGGCGCGACACCGAGGGTGTGTTCTCTTTGGTTACTTTCTCTTGCACAAGCAAGAGAAAGTGACTCGGCCGCCAGGATGGCGGACGAAAACACACAGGGACGTGAGTCGGTTCTC
>DASYJJ010000400.1:0-9765 GCA_035996605.1 Rhodanobacteraceae bacterium | reverse complement strand
TATTTCTTCGTCGACATGGCGCACGTCGCCGGTCTCGTCGCCGCGGGCGTCTATCCGAATCCGGTCCCGCACGCTGATGTCGTCACGTCGACGACGCACAAGACGCTGCGCGGCCCGCGCGGCGGCATCGTCATCGCGCGCGGCGGCAACGAGGATCTCGAAAAGAAACTGCAGAGCATCGTGTTTCCCGGTATCCAGGGCGGACCGCTGATGCACGTCATCGCGGCGAAAGCGGTCGCGTTCAAGGAAGCGTTGGAACCCGGGTTCAAGACCTATCAGCAGCAGGTCGTGAAGAACGCGAAGGCGATGGCCAAGACGCTCATCGCGCGCGGCTACAAGGTGGTTTCCGGCGGCACCGAAAATCATCTTTTCCTGGTCGACCTGATCGGTCGCGACGTCACCGGCAAGGACGCCGAAGCTGCGCTCGGCGACGCTCACATCACCGTGAACAAGAACGCGGTGCCGAACGATCCGCGCTCGCCGTTCGTGACTTCGGGTTTGCGCCTCGGCACGCCGGCGGTGACGACGCGCGGTTACGCCGAGCAGGATTGCATCGAGCTTGCCGGCTGGATCTGCGACGTGCTCGATGCAATCGGCGACGCTGGCGTCATCGCACGCGTAAGAGATCTCGTGACCGCGCAGTGCCGCAAATTCCCGGTGTACGGCTGAGGACGCGATGAGCCGGAGCCTGCGCATAGGGCTGATCGGTGACCGCAACGACAACGTCGCGGCGCACCGTGCGATCCCGCGCGCACTGGAACTCGCAGCCAAAGCGAGTGGCGTCCCGATCGAGATCGTCTGGCTTGCTACGGATGCGATCACGCCGGACGCGCCACGCGCGGCGATTGATATTGCGATGTTCGACGGATTCTGGTGCGTACCGGCAAGTCCGTACCGCAGCATGGACGGCGCTCTGCATGCAATCCGCCACGCGCGTGAACACGGCGTGCCGTTCCTAGGAACGTGCGGCGGATTCCAACATGCAGTGATCGAATATGCGCGCAATGTGCTCGGCTGGGCCGACGCCGAACACGCCGAAACCGCACCCGGTGCGCAACGAGCGGTCATCGTGCCGTTGAGCTGCGCGCTGATCGAAACGCGCGATCGCGTGCATCTCGTCGCGGGCTCCATGATCGCTCGCGCTTATGGCAGCGCGACCATCGACGAGGTTTACCACTGCCGCTACGGTCTCGAGGCTTCGTTCCGCGAGGCGATCGCCGGCGGTCCGCTGCGCATCGCCGCGTTCGACGATGGCGGCGCCGTGCGCGGCGTCGAGCTGCACGGACATCCGTTTTTTGTCGCGACATTGTTCCAGCACGAACGCAGCGCGCTCGACAAACGCTGTCCTCCGCTGGTGCGCTCGTTCTTGCGTGTGTGCGCCTCCGTCGCGCTGGCCGGGGCCGCCTGACATGCATTGTCCTTTCTGCCAGCACGATGACACGCGCGTCATCGATTCGCGTGTTTCAGAGGACGGCGCCACGATCCGCCGTCGTCGCGAGTGCCCGCAGTGCGGCGAGCGATTCAACACGTTCGAAACCGCCGAGATCAAGCTGCCGGCGGTGATCAAAAGCGACGATCGGCGCGAAACGTTCGACGAGCACAAGCTGCGCTCCGGTTTCGAACGCGCATTGCAGAAACGGCCGGTCTCGAGCGAACAGGTCGATGCGGCACTGCGCACGGTCGTCGAAGAGCTCCGACGCAGCGGCGAGCGCGAAGTGCCGTCGATGCGCATCGGCGAGCTGGTCATGCGCGAATTGAAAAAACTCGACCAGGTCGCCTACATCCGCTTCGCCTCGGTTTATCGAAGTTTTCAGGACGTGCAGGAATTCCGCGAGGAAATCGAGCGCCTGCAGCGCGACTTGCCCGCGATCGAAGGACTGCAGCTGCCGCTGCTCGACGAGGCGGTCCCGCGCAAAGTCAAAGGCTGAGCGGCCGTGTTTTCGGCGATCGATCATGCGCTGATGGCGCGCGCGCTGCGGCTCGCGGAGCAAGGTCTTGCGACAACCCAGCCGAATCCCCGCGTCGGTTGCGTGATCGCACACGGCGAAGAAGTCATCGGTGAAGGCTGGCATCGGCGCGCCGGCGGACCGCACGCGGAAATTTTCGCACTGCGTGCGGCGGGCGAGCGCGCCAAGGGCGCAACCGCGTATGTGACGCTCGAACCCTGCGGCCGCTTCGGGCGCACGCCGCCGTGCGCCGATGCGCTGATCGCCGCCGGCATCGCGCGAGTCGTGATCGCGAGCGAAGACGCATTCCAGCGCGACGGCGGTGCGCTCGATCGTTTGAATGCGGCCGGTATCTGCATCGAATCGGGCTTGATGCGCGAAGCGGCGCGGGAGCTCAACCGCGGTTTCTTCAGTCGCGTCGAACGCGGCCGGCCGTGGGTCCGCATCAAGCTCGCGACCTCGCTCGACGGACGCACGGCGCTCGCAAGCGGCGAATCGAAATGGATCACCGGCGAGGCCGCGCGCGCGGACGTGCAGCGTTGGCGCGCGCGAAGTTCAGCGATCCTGACCGGAACCGGCACCGCTCGCGTCGACGATCCAAGATTGACGGTGCGCAGCGCCGAACGTGTCGACTTCGAAGCTGCGGGCTCAGAAGGGCTCGAAGCGGTCAAGCCTCTGCGCGTCGTGCTGGATACGCGGCTTTCGCTTTCCGCCGGCGCTCATCTTCTCGACGGCAGCGTGCCGACACTGGTCCTGCACGGCGCGTCGGTGCACCCGAACACGCGCCATGCGAACGTAGAAACCGCGCCGGTTGAAATGCGCGACGGTCGCCTCGACCTCGGTTCGGTCATGACGCTGCTTGCGGCGCGCGGCGTGAACGAGTTGCAGGTCGAAGCGGGGCCCGTGCTTTGCGGCGCACTGTTCGAACAAGATCTCGTCGACGAGTTGCTGCTGTACATGGCTCCGATCGTGCTTGGAGATCGCGCGAAGGCGTTGTTGACGCTGCCGCCGCTCGAAACGATGTCGGAACGAAGAGAGTTCCGCGTGATCGACCGGCGCGAGATCGGCGAAGATACGCGCCTGCTGCTGCGGCCTTCGCCGGATCAGAAGGCGCAGTGATCGGATCGCCGCATCGATCGAATCGCGCCGCGTTGAATGGAGATCGTAATGTTCAGTGGAATCGTCCAGGCCGTCGGTCGCGTCGGAACCATCGAACGCAGCGGCGGCAATGCGCGCCTCGACATCGACTGCGCATCGCTCGGTCTCGACGACGTGCGGGTCGGCGACAGCATCGCCGTTGCCGGTGTTTGTCTGACCGTCGTTGCACTCGCGGGAACGCATTTCGCCGCCGATCTTTCGGGCGAAACGCTCGCGCGCACGACGCTCGGCGCGCTCACTGCCGGCGATGCGGTCAATCTCGAAAAATCGCTGCGTCTGGCAGACCGCATCGGCGGTCATCTCGTATCGGGACACGTAGACGATGTCGGCAAGATCGTCTCGATCGTCGCCGATGGCGCCGCGCAGCGCTGGACGTTCGCGGCGCCGCCTGCGCTGTCGCGCTACATCGCCGTCAAGGGTTCGATCTGCATCGATGGCACCAGCCTCACGGTGAACGCCGTTGCCGGCAACGACTTCGACGTCACGCTGATTCCGCATACGATCACGGCGACGACGTTCGGCGCGCGCAAGGTCGGCGATCCGGTCAATCTCGAAGTCGATCTGGTCGCGCGCTATCTCGAGCGGTTGTATTTGTGCGATCGTGCGGAATCTTGAAAAACGAAGATCATTAACGGCCGGCCGCATCTTGCAACGAGCACGACGAACATGAGTTTTGCGACGATTCCCGAGCTTCTCGCCGAGATCCGTGCCGGCCGCATGGTCGTCATTCTCGATGACGAGGACCGCGAGAACGAAGGCGATCTGATCATGGCCGCGGAAAAGGTGCGGCCTGAAGACGTCAATTTCATGGTGCGCGAAGGGCGCGGCCTGGTGTGTTTGCCGCTGACCCAGGCGCATTGTCGCCAATTGGGTCTGAAACCCATGGTCGACCGCAACACGTCGCCGCACCACACGAACTTCACCGTGTCGATCGAAGCCGCGGCCGGCGTGACGACCGGCATTTCCGCATACGACCGCGCGCATACGATCCGTACCGCGTCGAGATCCGATGCGCGGCCCGAAGACATCGTGCAGCCGGGTCACATCTTTCCGCTTGCAGCGCAACCGGGCGGAGTGCTTGCGCGTGCCGGACACACCGAAGCCGCCTGCGATCTCGCCGCACTGGCCGGACTTGCACCGGCGGGCGTGCTCGTCGAGATCCTGAGCGAGGACGGCAGGATGGCGCGTCGGCCCGAGCTCGAAGCGTTCGCGGCGAAGCACGCACTGAAGCTCGGCACGATCGCGGATCTGATCCGCTATCGTCTGGAGACGGAAAAGACCGTCGAGCGCGCGCACGAAAGCGATGTGGATACCGAGTTCGGACGCTTTCGCCTCTACGCCTATCGCGACCGCCTGCACAAAGCGGTGCATTTCGCGCTCGCACGCGGGCGCATCGACGACGGCGCGCCGGTGCTGACGCGCGTGCACGTGCGCAATTCGTTGTCGGACGTCTTGCACCTCGATCGCGGCGATCTCGGGCTCACGGTGACCGCGGCGCTGCGCCGGATCGCAGACGAGGGCAGGGGGATCGTCGTGGTGCTCGCGGGCGATGAAACGCCGGATGCCCTGATCGAGCGCCTGACTTCGAGGCCCGCGGTTGACGAGCAGGCGACCCCGTGGCGGCAACTGGGCCTCGGCGCGCAGATCCTTGCCGATCTCGGCGTGCGCCGGCTGCGCGTGCTCGGCACGCCGCGGCGCCTGATCGGCCTTCGCGGCTTCGGGCTCGAAGTCGAAGGCCACGAAGAACCGGCATAACCGACGCGTTTGCAGCAACGGGCGAGGACAGCGTCGGCTAAACTACGCCGGCTCGCGCCATCGAACGCGGCGCGCATTCATCCTCTTCGATAAGGACCGTCATGGCCGAACGCATCGGCGAGCTTCGCCCGGTCCGCACAGCGCGCTACGCAATTGTCGCGAGCCGATGGAATCCGCGCATCGTGGACGCGCTCGTCGCGGGCGCGTTGCGCGTACTGCGCGAGCATGGAGTCGCCGAAGAGTCGATCGATGTCGTGCGCGTTCCGGGCGCATGGGAGATTCCGGTCGTCGCGGCGAGGATCGCTGCGGGCAAGAAACACGCCGCCATCATCGCGCTCGGCTGCATCGTGCGCGGCGACACGCGGCATTACGAGCACGTCGCCGACGGTTGCGCGACCGGCCTGATGCAGGTCGCGCTCGAGTTCCGCGTTCCCGTGCTGAACGGCGTGCTCGCCGTGGAAATGCACGTCGATGCCGAAGCGCGCGCGGGCGGAAAGCATGGCAACAAAGGCGAGGATGTCGCGCTCGCCGCATTGGAAATGGCCGATCTCATGGTTCAATTCGCGAATGACTGACGATCTGTCCGACGCCGTGCGTTCTGTTTGCGCGAAGCTGCGCCGATGAAGTCGCACTCGGCCGCCGGTCTCGATCCGGCCGCGCGTTCGCGTGCGCGAAGGCGAGCGCTGCAGGCGATCTATGCGTGGCAGCTCAGCGGCAATCCGATTGCGCGCGTGATCGATGAGTTTCGCCACGAGCAGGATATGGAAATCGCCGATCTCGACTACTTCGAAGATCTGGTGCGCGGCGTCGACAAGCATTGCGCGGAACTCGATGCTGCGCTCGTGCCGCACCTGGACCGCGAAATTGATCGCGTTGATCCGATCGAGCGGGCGGCGTTGCGAATCGGTGCGTACGAGCTCAGATATCGCATCGATGTGCCGTACCGCGTGGTCATCAACGAAGCGGTCGAAGTCGCCAAGCGCTTCGGCACCGACTACGGGCACACGTACGTCAATGGCGTTCTCGATAAGCTCGCCGCCGAATGGCGCGCGGCCGAGTTTGGAGTGAGTCGGGCTTGAGCGGTGATTCGCAAACGAGTAGGGCGCCTCTCCCGTTGTGGGTGAAGGATGGGGATGAGGTGTGCGCCGCGAGGCGGCGCTTGTTGCGCGTTCGTTTGAATGAAAAGAGAGCGACTGCGGCGCCTCCCCCTCATCCCAGGCTTCTCCCGCAAGCGGAGAAGGGGTTGCGTTGGTGCAAAGCGTGGGAGTTTCGCGGGAATCGGGGTGGATCATCGTGGAGTTCGATCTGATCGAAATCCTGCGCGCGCGCTGCGCGTTGGTGCGCGCGGACGTGCGCATCGGCATCGGCGACGACGCCGCCGTGCTCACGCCACCCACGGGGCATGAACTCGTGGTTGCCACCGACACGCTCGTCGCTGGCGTGCATTTCCCGAATGCGACAAGAGCCGAAGACATCGGCTGGAAATCGCTCGCCGTGAATCTTTCCGACCTTGCCGCGATGGGCGCGACACCCGCGTGGGCGCTGCTCGCGTTGACATTGCCGACCGCCGACGCGGATTTCGTCACGCGTTTTGCCGACGGATTCGCGGCGCTTGCCGCGCAGCATCATGTCGCGCTGGTCGGCGGCGACACGACCAGCGGGCCGCTCGCGATCAACGTCACTGTGCTTGGTTTCGTACCGCCGGGTCAGGCGCTGCTTCGCGACGGCGCGCGCCCTGGCGATCTCGTGTTCGTTACCGGAACTCTGGGCGATGCGGCTGCCGGCCTTCGTTGTGACGCCGAAGCAACCTCGCGTGCGACGGGCAGCCTTTCAGTTGCTCACGGCACGCGCGAAGCACTAAAACTTCGTCTCGATCGCCCGACGCCGCGCGTCGCCGCGGGCATCGTGCTGCGTGGTGTGGCTTCGGCTTGCATCGACGTGTCGGATGGACTTCTCGCCGATCTCGGCCACATCGCGCGACAAAGTGGAGTCGGCATCGAGATCGCGGCCGCGGAGTTGCCCGCTTCACCGGCATTGCTGCAAGCGTTCGACGCGCAAACGCGCCTCGCATTGCAGGCGACCGGAGGCGACGACTACGAGCTTGCGTTCACGCTCGCACCTGCGCGCGAAGCGGAAACGCTCCGCGATCTCGCGAAAATCGGCTGCGGAGCGACGCGCATCGGTCGTGTCGTCGAAGGCGTCGGCGCACGCTTGCTGGACGAGAACGGCGCCTCGATCATCATCGATCGTCCAGGTTGGGAGCATTTCGCATGACGCTCGATGCCGGCCAACGACGACTCGTCCTCTCGCATCCGGCCGGATGGATCGCGAGCGGTTTCGGCGCAGGCCTGAGTCCCTTCGCATCCGGCACCGTGGGCTCGGCGGTCTCGTTGATTCCGTGGCTTGCGCTTCGAGAACTCTACTGGCCTTGGTACATGCTTGCGGTCGCCGCCTCGTTCGCGATCGGCGTGTGGGCATCGGGCGTCGTCATCCGCAAGCTCGGCATCGAAGATCCGGGCGTCGTCGTCTGGGACGAATTCGTCGGCCAGTGGATTGCGCTCATTCCGCTGGTCGTACAGCCGCGCAGCGGTATCTGGATCGCGCTCGCGTTCGTGCTGTTCCGCGTGTTCGACGTGTGGAAGCCGTGGCCGGCGTCGTGGGCGGATCGGCAGGTCAAGGGCGGATTCGGCGCGATGCTGGATGACGTGTTCGCGGGCGCGTATGCGGCGATTGCGCTGGCAGTCGCGGTGAGTTTTTTCTAGAGCAAAACGCGAACGTCTCATCCACATTTCATCCATTGCGCCGATGTTCCAACGCCTTACTCGGGACGCATGACGGCGTGCGATTTCGTGGCTCCCATGATGATCGCACCGCAAGTCTCGGTCCCGCCGCCGCCTTGGCACGACACCTTCGTGCGATGCGGAAATGCGCCGCTGTAGTTCGCCAGCAGACCCGGCTGAGCATTCGCGTTGATCACGTTGTAGACCATGAAGCCGATCGCCGGCAGGCCGCCGAGCGTCACCGCAGCGCCCGTGGAATCGAGACCCCCGGGAAGGGAATGCGGCGTGCTGAGGTTGAAATTCATCATCATGTTGCCGTCGTCGCCAAACGGCGGGATGGAAACGCTGCCGAGATTCGAACCGAGCACCGGGGAAGGATCGGTTGGCGCTCCGGTGCGGAATCCGGCGACATTCACCTGATACGAAAGCACTGGGAGCGGAGTAACCGGCGGGCAAAGCTCGCACGGACCGCCGAACGGCTCCGCGCCTTCCTCGCGGTCGTAGACCATGCCTTCGACGGTAATGTCGGAAATGCCGGGCGCCACGAATGCTGTTTCGAATGGCGCGGTCGGATTCGCCGGATAGAGATCCTTGTCCACATAGAAGTTCTTGGTCGGAAACGTGATCACCCAATCGGTGCTCGCGCCGAGCGATGCGTCCACGACGTATTCGTTGTAGATCGTGTCGGCCATGAATACTGCGCTGACGGCGTCGACACCAAACGCATAGTCGAGCGCGAAGGACGTTCCCTCCCCGTCGGAAACGTAGGACCTCGCGACGCCGCCAACGGCTTCGCTCGAGTTGGCATCTTCAATAGAGACGAGCGTATCGGACGCCGGACTGAACAACGGAACGCTGGTGAAACCCTGGATCGCATCCGCGTCGTAGGCGAAGAACGTGCCTTCGCTGACGTCGATGATCGTGCCGGATCCGAAAATGCCCTCGGTCGGCGTCACTTCGTCGGGCAGCGCGGAGGTGTCGTTCAACGTCGCGCAGCCGGGCGGCACGCCTTCACCGGGACTGCCGTTCTGCACATGCGTGATGGCGATGTCGGTCGGACTTCCCGGCGTGATGTCGGCGCCGAGAAGGAATTCGATCCAACCCTCGCGAGTGCGCGTGATGCTCGTCGGGCCAGGGTCCGCTGGAACTGTGCCGGTGCCGTCGTAGCCGGCGCTGCGCATCTGGACACCCGACGACGGAATGGTCGGAAACGTGCAGCTTCTGTCGCTGGTGGTCAACGCGGCGCCGCCGTCGTCGGCGGTCTGCGTGATGGCGGCCGTCCACACGTCGTGCGGAGACAGGTACACCACGAAATCGAGCGTGTCGCGGCCGTTGTAACCTTCGAGAAATCGTACTTGCACCGCCTTGCTGACATCCGACGCGTTCGCGACCGAAATCAGCGTGTCCTGATTCTTGTTGACGGTGTAGTAGGGATAAATCAGCGCCTGGCCGATGCCGCCCGCACTGAGCGTGACGGCCGAAACGGAATGCGCAACGAACAGCAGGACCGAAGCAGCCGCGCCGATGAGACGTATAGCAGGCATTGTCGTACTCCCCGTTGTTGTTCGAAGTCTGCGCTTCGATTCGATGTTTACGAGAGACTTCGCACTTCCCCGCGCGAAGCTTACTCTCGGCAGCAGGCGGCAGCCACGTACACATTTGTAAGGCTAAGGCCGAGCCTGCTCCGGCAGCAGCTTGCCCGGGTTGAGGATGCCGTCCGGATCGAATTCGGCCTTGATGCGCCGCATCAGCGTGAGCGCATTCGCGTCGACCGCGAGCGGCATGAAATCGCGCTTGGCAAGACCGATGCCGTGTTCGCCGGACAGCGTGCCGTCGAGTCGGATCACGACATCGAACACATCGCGCAGGCACGCATCGGCGCGTGCGAGCTCGTCGTCGTCGCGCGGCAACAGATTCACGTGAATATTGCCGCTGCCGGCGTGACCGAAGCAGACGATCGGCACCGCGTGACGTTGCGACAGCGTGCTCATCGAAGCAACGAGCTCGGGGATTCGGCTGACCGGCACGACAACGTCTTCGTTGATCTTCTTCGGCGACAAGGTTCGTAGCGCCGGCGAAAGCGCTTTGCGCGCGGCCCACAATTTCGACACGTCGGCGGCATCGGC
>DASYJJ010000399.1:0-3666 GCA_035996605.1 Rhodanobacteraceae bacterium | reverse complement strand
CGAATCCCGAATCCCGAATCCCGAATCCCGAATCAGCGACCGCTGCGCGGGAAAAAGAACCGCTGTCCCTTGTAGTCGAGCACGAGACCGTCCTGGCGGATCTCGCGCAGGATCAGATCCGAACCCACCTCGTCGCCCTCGACGCGGCGCTCGCCTTTGATTACGACGAAACGCTGCTTCGGATCGGCGGAATAGACGTGCATGCTGAGATCGATCGCGGGCAGGTCCTTGCGCGTTGCGAACGGCAGATCCCAGATGCTCGGCACAGCGTCGGCCGTTTTGTCGGTCTTCGGCGTGGGTGCCGCCACATCGGTCGCGCCGCTTGCTGGCGGTGCAACCGCGACGGCGTGTCCTTCCACGGGTGCCGGCGCCGGTGGCGACGCGGGGGCAGCAGCGGAATCGGCTGGCTTTTGCGCGACCGGAGGTGCCGGCGTCGTGGGCACGGCCGGCGCGGCTCCCTTCGCGGTTGCGGGTGCTGCCGGCGGTGGAGTTGCGCGCGCGTTGGTTCCGATGCCGGCGAGGCGTTTTTCCTCCTCCGTGCGAAGGCCATTGCGACGCGCACCTTCTGCCGCGAGCTTTGCGCGATCCTGCGTGCGCCTGTCGGTCACCATCGCCGGTGCGGGAGGTGCGGGATTCGCCGCAACGACAGGTTTCTGACCCTGTGCGGCAACGGGTGACGAAGGCGCCGGATTCGCTGCAGCGGCCGGCTTTGTGCCTGGCGCAGCAACGGGCGACGGAGGCTGTGCCGAAGGTGACGGTGCGTGCGTCGGACGCAGCAGCCACCACGCCGTGGCCGACGCGGCGATTACGAGAATCGCCAGAACAGGCAAGAAACTGCGCCGGCGGCGCGTCGCGACGACTGGGCTGGCGAGCGTCGGCGTTTCGCCGAGCCTTCGTTGTTGCTCGGATTTCTTCAGGGCTTCGAGAATCAGCGACATGTTTTTCCTTGAAACCGGATCCTTGTTCCGGCGTGCCTGCAGTGTTCGAACGACACGCGCAATCGCCGCAGCGATTTTGCCGGATCGATTCGCATGGAATGGGTACTCGCGGACATGCGGCTATTGGACCGTGCGCGCCAGGCGCGGCCCTGAGTCGTCGAGCGCGGACAAGGCGAACAGGGTTTCGGGGCCGACGATACCATCCGCCTTGATGCCGTAGGCGACCTGCAGCTTGCGCACCCGATCCTCCAGTTCCGCATCGAAAAATGCGGGTCCCGATTCGGCGGTTCCGCCGTCCAGCGCGGCCAGCCGGCTCTTGACCCAGGCGACTCCGGCACCGGCATCGCCGCGCTTGAAGCTCGCGTTCGGCACCTCGGCGGGCAGGCGCCAGACCGCGATGAACTCGCCGTTCCAGAACTTGGACAGCGAAGCGCGCGCAAGTTCATAGCGCTCGCCGCCGAGATCGAGGCGCACGTGCGCCGGCCCGACGCCTTGCAGCAGCGCGTACGCCTGGTGATCGTCCTGATGCAGCAATACGATCAGCGGCCGGTCGAAGCGCGCGAGCTGCTCCAGCGTCGCGCGCCCGCGAAGGCAATCGAGACCCGACGCGATCACCGCCGGACAGCGGCTGGCGTCGCGCACGGACACCGTATCGGAATCCACCTGCCAGCGCGCGAGAAGTTGGCTGAATGCGTCGAGTTGCGTATCGGCGTCGGTGGCGAGGCGTTGGCCGATGCGCGCGATCATCGTGTCGGCCTGCGAAGGCGGCGTCGGTGTCTCCGGCGGCGGCAGTGCCGCGGCGGGCGCATCCGTGTGCGGGGCGCGCCACGCCAGAAAAGCGGCGGCAACGCCAAGCACGAGTGCTGCCGCTGCGGCCCAGCGGCCATAACGCCGCAACCAATAGCGCGCGTGACCCGGCAACGCTTCGTCCGCGGCGCGATCGACGATGCGCTCGCCGATCGAATCCTGCTCGCGCGCATAGCCGGCCATCAAAGCGCGATCGGCAATGATGTTGATGAGACGCGGCACGCCGCCGGAGCGCTGATACAGCGCGCGCAACCCGAGCCGCGAAAATGGAATCCGCGACGAGCCCGCGACCGCGAGCCGATGCCGCACGTAGGCTTCGGTTTCGCCCGCGTCGAGCGGCGTCAGGTGATAGCGCGCGGTGATGCGCTGCGCGAGCTGGCGCAGCTCAGGTCTCGCCAGTCCATCGCGAAGCTCCGGCTGGCCGAGCAGAATGATCTGCAGAAGTTTCTGCGTCGGCGTCTCGAGGTTGGTCAGGAGACGAATCTGCTCCAGCGAATCGATCGAGAGGTTCTGCGCCTCGTCGACGATGAGCACGACGCGCAGTCCTTGCGCGTACGCATCGAGCAGGAACGCATTCAGCGTATCGGTCAGCGCCTTCAGGCTGCCGCGCTTGCCGGTGATGTCGAGTTTGAGCTCCTCGCAGACCGATTCGACCAGCTCAACGGGCGACAGCTTCGGATTCAGCACCAGCGCGACGCGCGTGTTCTCCGGCAATTGCTCGAGCAGCAGGCGGCATAGCGTGGTCTTGCCGGTACCGACCTCGCCAGTCAGCTGCACGAAGCCGCCGCTGCCGCCCTTGCCGATGCCGTAAAGAAGGTGCGCGAGCGCATCCCGATGGCGTTCGGAAAGAAAGACATAGCGCGGATCCGGCGTGATCGAGAACGGCGGCTCGCGCAGCCCGTAGTATTCGAGGTACATGATCCGGCTACTTTACCTGAGCGGTACGCAAGACCGTGCTAAGGCGAGCAAAGTGCCGCCTCGGCCGGCGTTTTCTGGGCCGAATGACGGGTATTCCGGTTCGGCGTAGAGTGGCGCGAAGTTATTTTTTTCCATCATCACGCACCGCCGTTTGGCGGGAGGGAGTCCGCTCGTGCGCTTGCGAATGTTTGTTCTCGCGTTACTGGCGACCGTCGGAAGCGACGCGCTTGCCATCAGTCTTCCGCACGGATTCACGGTCACCGACACGTTCACCGGGCGCACCGAGCCGACGGGCGTCTACTTCGCGCACGACGGTCGCGTGTTCGTGACCGAAAAGAGCGGGCTGATCTGGGTCTATCAGAATCTGCTGGACACCCACCCGGCGGTGTTCGCCGATTTGAGCGCGAACGTTCACGACTATTGGGATCGTGGCCTGCTCGGTTTTGCGCTTGATCCGCGCTTTCCCGAGCAGCCTTATGTTTACATCGAGTACGCGTTCAACGGCGGCCTGTTCAATGATCCGCCGCCGCGCTGGCCGGAGTTCAATTGCGCGGATCCGACCGATCCGAATGCTGGCTGCGTCATCAGCGGTCATATTTCGCGCCTTACCGTCGACGGCAACACCGCGGGCCAGGAACTGGTGCTGGTCGAGGACTGGTATCAGCAGTATCCGAGCCACTCGGTCGGCACGATAAAATTCGGTCCGGACGGCTATCTCTACGCCGGCGGCGGCGACGGTGCGAGTTTCGATTTTCATGATCTCGGCCAGTCCGGCAATCCAACGTGGCCCGATGAACGTTCGCCGGCGAACGAAGGCGGATCGCTGCGCTCGCAAGGCCTCGAAGACGAACCCGCGTATACCGACCAGGTCTGGTTGAACGGCTCCATCAGCCGCATCGATCCCGCAACCGGCGCAGGTGCGCCCGGCAATCCGCTGGCCGGCGGCACCAACACGCCGAATGCGCAACGCATCATCGCGTATGGTTTTCGCAATCCGTTTCGC
>DASYJJ010000398.1:0-7951 GCA_035996605.1 Rhodanobacteraceae bacterium | reverse complement strand
TCTTCGGCTGGTCGGTAGCTCTCTCCGGGAGCGAGGCGGTCGTCGGCGAACCGTTTGCCATGGTCGACGGTGCATACGATCAGGGTGCAGCGTATTTCTACGCTCCCGCCGCAGATGAGATCTTCGCGAACGGGTTCGACTGATCGCCGATCACTGGAATTTGTCCCAAATCCGCTCGTTCCAACAGAGATCGATGCGGATCGGAATTTCCGCGCGAGCGGTGTTACGCCTTCAGCACTCCCAGCTCGCGTCCAACCTTCACGAACGCATCGACGGCGCGATCTATCTGCTCGTGCGTGTGCGCTGCGCTCATCTGCGTGCGGATGCGCGCTTGCCCCTGCGGCACCACCGGATAGAAGAATCCGATCACGTAGATGCCTTCGTCGAGCAGCGCTTTCGCGAATGCCTGCGCAAGTTTTGCGTCGTAGAGCATGACCGGCGCGATCGGATGCGTGCCGGGCCGAATGTCGAACCCTGCTTCGGTCATGCGTTTCCTGAAGTAAAGCGCGTTGTCGTTGACCTTGTCGCGCAGCGTCGTCGAAGAGGACAGCATTTCGAACACCTTGATCGAAGCCGCCACCAGCGGCGGCGGCAAAGTGTTCGAGAAAAGATACGGTCGCGAGCGCTGGCGCAGCAGATCGACGATCGCCTGGTTGCCGGTCGTGAATCCTCCGGAACCGCCACCGAGCGCCTTGCCGAGTGTGGACGTGAACATGTCCACTTCGCGCATGACGCCATGCAATTCCGCCGAGCCCCGGCCGGTCGGACCGACGAAGCCCGTTGCGTGCGAATCGTCGACCATCAGCAATGCGTTGTACTTTTTCTTGAGCGCGACAATCTCGTCGAGCTTGGCGATGAAGCCGTCCATCGAGAACACGCCGTCGGTCGCGATCAGGCGCGTGCGCTTGCCTTGCGTTTCCGAAAGATGTTTTTCGAGCTCGGCCATGTCGCCGTTGGCGTAGCGGCGCCGTTCCGCCTTGCAAAGGCGGATGCCGTCGATGATCGACGCATGATTCAGCGCGTCGGAGATGACGACGTCTTCGTCGTTCAGAATCGTCTCGAACAGGCCGCCGTTCGCGTCGAAACAGCTCGTGTAGAGGATCGCGTCGTCCGTGCCGAAGAATTTTGCGATCGTCGCTTCGAGCTGCTTGTGCAAATCCTGGGTGCCGCAGATGAAACGCACCGAGGCGAGTCCAAAGCCGTGCGTGTCGAGGGCATCTTTCGCGGCGGCGATGATGTCAGGGTGATCGGCGAGACCAAGATAATTGTTCGCGCAGAAGTTCAATACCTTGCGCCCGTCGGCCGTGCGGATCGCCGAGGATTGCGGCGTCGTGATGACGCGTTCGGTCTTGAAGAGACCCTGGTCGCGGATCGATTCGAGCTCGGCTTCGAGGCGCGGGCGAGTGGAGTTGTCCATGGCGGCTTCGGCGGAAACGGGCGCGTATTGTCCGTCATCGTGGCGATTGCTGAAACCTTCGATGCTCCGGGCCATCGCGCTCCGCCGTTCTTGTCGCCGCGCGCAAGCACCGTCTACTGCGGCTCCTCGTCGGACATCGGCTCATCGAACGCCGCGTACGCCGGCGCCCCCGGCCATGGTGCGCGCACGACGATGTTCCAGCCGCGTTCGGTCAGCGCGCGACGCGCCAGCAGACTCGCGCCCCCACCAATCAACACGGTTTTGTTCGTCACGCGAAATTCGCGGCGATCGAAGAATTCGCGAACTTCCGCGGTCCAGCTGAGGTAGTCGACCGGAAGAGGCATGATGAGCTCGCCGTCCGCGGCCATGTAGGCGAGTCCGGCGCCAATCGGCCGCAGCGTCCCGCCTTTCGCGCGCGCGCCGAGATACTTCGCCGTGATGCGCAGCGCGTTGACGAGAAAGCGTGATTCGAGCTCCGAATGCGCGGTCATGCCGAGCTCGAGCAACGCGTCCGCGCCATCCGCGGGCAACAATTGATCGAGCGCATCGACGAGACCCGTTTGCAACGTCGGCGAGAACACGCCGCGTCGCAGGAACTGCCGGATCAGCAGCTCGTCGCGACAATACGCGTGCAGGCGATTGCCATTGCGCGCGCGCAAATCGTCCGGCGAAAGTTTCCACACGACATCGTTGATGCGCGATGTGTCGGACAACACGACAGCGCCAGTGCCGCCGATGGTGCCGAGCGCGGCGGTTGCGCTGAAATTTCCGCCGGTGCCGACCCAGGCGAGGCTGGAAAGGCGATCCTGCACGTACGGGTTACCGCTGTATGGATCAATGCCGAGCTGTTTGGCGAGGCTGCGCTTGACATCGCTGTACTTGAGCTGTCGCTTGATCTCGCGTTCGGTTTCGCTTTCGACGCGCGTGTACCAATGTTTCGTCGGCTTCTGTTTTTTCTCATCGCCGTCATCGCCGTTCCTGGCGTCGGTCATCGGGCCATCGTCCGACGGATAAGGATTGCCGCTCGTGCCGAGCGTGCGCGCGACGCGGTCCGATGCGGTCTGCGCCTGCGTGCCGATTTTCTTCAGACGATCGCCGAAATACCTAGCGACGCCGGCGGGGATGCCGACGATGGTGTCGATCGGATGCATCACGATCTTGCCGAGCGCTTTGCCGGTAGCGACGAACTTGTCGCTGGCGGCGTGCGCGAACGCGTCCGAACGAGTCACTCTTTCCAACGCATCGATCGCGGGCAGCTCCGCTTCGCGCTCGGCGAGAACCTCGACGCTGTCGGCTTTGAGCGGTCCGACCGGCGTATCCAGCGTGAAATGCGCCATGTAGCCGCGGAGTTCGACATGCGGATCGACGCCAAATCCCGGACCCGACAGCAACGCGGACTGCACGAGCGAAGCGGCATCGACGACCGGCTCATCTTCCGCGACGGCCGTTGCTTCGCCGTCCGCGTGCGCAACACGCAAGGCGCAGACGACAAGCGAGCCCATTGCGCACACGGCGAGCGCGGCCGCGAATCGCGGGCGAAGAAGTGCCTTAAGGAGCATCGGCGTAGGGCGATTCGGGCTTTTTTTGGTCGGCGCGACGGCTCAGTTCGCTGACGATGCCGCCGACACACTCAACCGCCGGTGAACGCGCCGTAGCGACGCAGGCGCTGATAGCGTTGTTCGATCAATGTCTTTGCATCGAGCTGTTCGAACTCGTCGAGCTGGCTGACCAGAATCGCTTTCAGACGAATCGCGATCGAATGCGGATTGCGGTGCGCGCCGCCGAGCGGCTCGCGGATCACTTTGTCGATCAATCCAAGCTCGAGCAGGCGAGGCGCGGTAAGGCCGAGCGCATCGGCGGCGTCTTTGGCCCTCTCCGCACTCTTCCACAGAATCGACGCGCAGCCTTCCGGCGTGATCACTGAATACGTCGAATACTGCAGCATGTTCGTCTGGTCGCCGACGCCGATCGCGAGCGCGCCACCGGAACCGCCTTCGCCGATTACCGTGCACACGATCGGCACTTTCAGCGCGGACATTTCCTGAAGGTTGCGCGCGATCGCTTCGCTTTGTCCGCGCGCTTCCGCATCGACACCCGGCCACGCGCCGGCGGTGTCGATGAAGGTGAGGATCGGTAATCCGAAGCGCTCGGCGAGCTGCATCAGGCGCAATGCCTTGCGATAGCCTTCCGGCCGCGGCATGCCGAAGTTGCGCCGGATCTTCGACTTGGTGTCGCGACCTTTCTGGTGGCCGATGATGACGACGCTGCGGCCGTTGATGCGGCCGAGTCCGCCGACGATCGCCGCGTCGTCCGCGAATGCGCGATCGCCGGCAAGCTCGTGGAATTCCTCGCACATCACGCCGATGTAATCGAGTGTGTACGGGCGCGCGGGGTGCCGCGCGATCTGCGCGACCTGCCAGGGCGTCAAGTTGCGGAAGATCTCCGCGGTCTTCGCCTTGAGCTTGTCCTGCAGGGTCGAAATTTCGTCCTCGATGTTGAACGCCTGCCCGTGGCTGGCGAGCCTGAGCTCCTGGATCTTGGCGTCCAGTTCGGCGATCGGCTGTTCGAAATCGAGGAAGTTCGGGTTCATTCGGCGACGTTCACGCCAGGGAGTCGGCGCAAAGGGCGGGAGTATAGCGGCTTGGAGGAAGGGCGGGTCAGACCGGCACGCGCCGCTCAGCTCACGGCCGTCGTCGCGGTTCCGAACACGTATTCGGCGCCGAGAACACCATCAAGCGCGGCCAGCGAGCGCGCGAGATCTGGTGCGGCGCGCACGCGCCATTCGGCCCCGAGCTCGATCTCCGCCTGACCGCTCGCGTTTCGAAAACTGAGGCGAACCGGCGTGTTGCCGCCGCGATGCGCCGTAAGCGCGTGCTGCAGCCGCGCGACGAATTCTGCGTTCACGCCATTGAGCCGGACGCGCAACACGCGAGCGAGCCGCTCGCACGCGGACTCGATCGTCGCGACTGAATTCACGCGCAACTGGTAGCCGCCGGAAAACTCGTCGAGGCTGAGCCCGCCGTCGAAAACGAGAATCGCATCGCGCGTCAGCAATGGGCCGTACTCGATGCACGCTTCGCGGAACAGGCTCACTTCGATGCGCCCGGACCAGTCCTCGACCTGCACGAACGCCATCGCGTCGCCGCGTTTGCGCATCGCGATGACTTGTCCGGCGATCGCGTACGGCTGATCGGAAAAACGACCGCGGCGTTCGTTCGGCGCGAGCGGTTTGTAGTGCTGATCGATCTCGCCGATCGGCGATGTCGCGACGCGCGCGATCAGTCCGCGCCAGGAATCGGTGGGATGTCCCGAAAGATAGTGCCCGAGCGTCTCGCGTTCGCCGGCAAGCTTGCGTTCGATCGGCCACTCGTCGACGAAAGGCGCTGGTGCATCGTCGACGACGCCGGTGGCCGCCGCACCGAACATGTCGTTTTGTCCGGCCTCGGCGTCGCGCGCGTGCTGCTCGGCCGCACGCACGGCTTCGGGTAGCTGCAGCATCAGGCTTGCGCGGTTCGGAGCGAGCGCATCCATCGAGCCCGAAAGGATCAATGCTTCGAGTACGCGCTTGTTTATTTTCTGCGCATCGACGCGGCGGCAGAAATCGGCGAGGCTGCGAAATGCATTTCCGCGCGTGCGCGCCTCGACAATCGATTCGACCGCACCGCGTCCAACGCCTTTCACCGCGCCAAGACCGTAAACGATCGTGCCTCTGCTGCGCTCCGCCGGTCGCTCCGACTTGCCTTCCCCCGCATGCGGGAGAAGATCGCCCGAAGGGTTGGATGAGAGCAGGCCATCCGGTGGACGGCCTGCGTCGCGTGCTTCGAACATGTAGCGGGATTCGTTGATGTCCGGCGGCAGAACCGTGAGATTCATCAGCCGTGCTTCGGCGAGGAAATTGACCACCTTGTCGGTGTTGTCCATGTCGCTCGACAGGACTGCCGCCATGAACTCCGCGGGATAGTGCGCTTTCAGCCATGCGGTCTGGTACGCAACCAGCGCATACGCGGCCGAGTGCGATTTATTGAAACCGTATTCGGCGAACTTCTCCATCAAGTCGAAGATCGAGCTCGCGAGCCGCGCAGCGACACCGTTGTCCGCGGCGCCGTTCTCGAACGCGACGCGTTGCAGCGCCATCTCGTCGGCTTTTTTCTTGCCCATCGCACGGCGCAGCAGGTCGGCGCCGCCGAGCGAATAGCCGGCAAGCACCTGCGCGATCTGCATCACCTGTTCCTGATAGACGATGACGCCGTAGGTCGGTTTCAGGATGGGTTCGAGCAGCGGATGCGGATAACTCACGTCCGCGCGGCCGTGCTTTCGCGCGATGAAATCGTCGACCATGCCCGATTGCAGCGGACCCGGTCGGAACAGCGCGACGAGCGCGATGATGTCTTCGAACGTATCCGGCTGCAGTTTCTTGACGAGATCGCGCATGCCGCGCGATTCGAGCTGAAAGATCGCCGTCGTGTGGCAGCGCTTTAGCAGCGCGTACGTTGGTGCGTCGTCGGTCGGCAGTGCGGTGATGTCGAGGAGCGAGGAATCATCGGCACGCCGTTTGTTGATCGCCTTCACCGCCCAATCGATGATCGTCAACGTGCGAAGGCCAAGGAAATCGAACTTAACGAGACCGACCGCTTCAACGTCGTCCTTGTCGAACTGCGTGACGAGTCCTTCGCCGCCGCCTTCGGAGAAGAGCGGCGCATAGTCGGTGAGCGGACCCGGAGCGATGACCACTCCGCCGGCATGGCGGCCCGCGTTGCGCGTCAGATCTTCGAGCTTGAGCGCGAGATCGACGAGTTCCTTGACGTCTTCATCGCTCGCGTACAGCGACTTGAATTCGGCGACGACGCGTTCGGGCTCCTTGAACGATTTGTCCGAGCGGCCGAGCGCATCCTCGAGCGAAAGATCGAGCGGCATCTTCGGCAGGAGCTTGGCGATACGGTCGACCTGGCCGTACGGCATGCCGAGCACGCGGCCCGTGTCGCGCAATACCGCTTTCGCGGCCATCGTGCCGTAGGTGATGATCTGACTGACACGGTCGCGTCCGTATTTTGCGGCGACGTAGTCGATGACTTCGTCGCGGCGATCCATGCAGAAATCGACGTCGAAGTCCGGCAGCGACACGCGCTCGGGATTGAGGAAGCGCTCGAACAGAAGGTCGTAGCGCAGCGGATCGAGATCGGTGATGCCGAGCGCGTAGGCGACCAGCGAACCCGCGCCCGAGCCGCGGCCGGGTCCGACCGGAATGTCGTGCTGCTTGGCCCAGTTGATGAAGTCCGCGACGATAAGAAAGTAGCCGGGGAAACCCATCTGCACGATCACGTCGAGCTCGGTTTCCAACCGGCGCTCGTAATCCTCTCGCGTGTAGCCGGATGCGGGCGCGTGCTTGGCGAGCCGAGAGGCGAGACCGGCGCGCGCATTCTCCCGGATGAAACTGTCCAGCGTGTGCGAGGCCGGCACCGGGAAAGCGGGAAGGAAATACTTGCCGAAACTGAGCTCGAGATTGCAGCGCTTGGCGAGCTCGACCGAATTTTCGATCAGCTCCGGCAGATCGGCGAAGAGTGCAGCCATCTCTTCGGGCGACTTGAGGTATTGATCCGGCGAATACTCGCGCGGGCGTTTCGGATCGGCGAGGACGCGGCCGGCGTGAATGCAGACGCGTGCTTCGTGCGCTTCGAAATCGCTGCGCGCGAGAAAACGCACGTCGTTGCTGGCAACGACGGGAAGATCGAGGCTCGTCGCCAGCGTCAGCGCGCCGGCGAGAAACGCGTCCTCGTGCGCGCGATGCGTGCGCGATGCCTCGACATAGAAACGATCCGGAAAATGTGTGCGCAGCCAGTCGGCGCTCATCCGCGCGAGATCCTCGCGACCGCCGAGCAACAAGCGGCCGACGTCGCTGTCGCGGCCGGCGAGCGCGATCAAGCCGGCGTTCGCGTCGACAAACCAATCGCGATTGACCAACGCAAACTCGCCGTGACGCCCCTCGGCATACGCGCGCGACAACAGGCGCGACAGATTGAGATAACCCTCGCGATTCTGGCAAAGCAGCGTCAGCCGTTGTGGAGGGCCGCGCTCTTCACGTTCGGCGATCCACAGATCGCATCCGGCAATCGGCTTGATGCCCGCGGCTTCCGCAGCCTTGTAGAACTTGACCAGCGCGAACAAGTTGCTCTGATCGGTCAGAGCGACGGCGGGCATCCCGGCGCGCGCGCAAGCAGAGACCAGATCGTCGACGCGGATCGTCGAATCGGTCAGCGAGTATTCGCTGTGGACATGGAGGTGGACGAATTCCGCAGGCATGGCGACGAGGCGCGTACGCAGTACGCAGCGTAGTCCGCGCTCCGGGCACCGGCAAGCTTGACAGCGCCGCGCGCAGATGCATGCGGACTATTTAAGCAGAATGTCCGATTTATCAGCAAAAATAATAAGTTAGTGAGGATTTCGGCGATTCTTTTGTGGCGGGAAGCGAAGCTGGGGGCAAGGGCCAGATAGCGCATCCCGTCTGCAAATCGGCGTTTTTCCTACAAGCAATTAATG
>DASYJJ010000397.1:0-5059 GCA_035996605.1 Rhodanobacteraceae bacterium | reverse complement strand
CGCACAACCCGCGTTCGACCGTCGGCACGATCACCGAGATCTACGATTACCTGCGCCTTCTGTTCGCACGCGTCGGCACGCCGCGCTGTCCGGAGCACGGCATTCCGCTCGAAGCGCAGACCGTGAGCCAGATGGTCGATGGCGTGCTCGCGCTCGATCCCGAAATGCGCTTCATGATGCTCGCGCCGATCGTGCGCGAGCGCAAGGGCGAGCACGTGCAGATCTTCGAGCAGCTGCGCGCGCAGGGCTTCGTGCGCGCGCGCGTCGACGGCGAGGTCTACGAGCTCGACGCGGTGCCTTCGCTGGCGCTGCGCCAGAAGCACACGATCGAAGCCGTCATCGACCGCTTTCGCCCGCGCGAAGACATCAAGCAGCGGCTCGCCGAATCGTTCGAGACGGCGCTTCGCCTCGGCGAAGGCATCGCGATCCTCGCGAACCTCGACAATCCGAAAACCGCCGAGACGACGTTCTCGTCGCGCTTCTCGTGCCCGATCTGCGATTACTCGCTGCCCGAGCTCGAACCGCGCCTCTTCTCATTCAATTCGCCGGTGGGCGCGTGTCCAGGTTGCGATGGGCTCGGCATCACGCAGTTCTTCGATCCGGCGCGCGTCGTGGTCAATCCGCAACTGAGTCTCGCCGCCGGCGCAGTGCGCGGCTGGGATCGGCGCAATCAGTATTATTTCCAGCTCATCCAGTCGCTCGCGAAGCACTACAAGTTCGACGTCGACACACCGTGGCACGATCTGCCGGAAGCGACGCGCCATCACATCCTGCACGGCTCGGGCGACGAGCAGATCAGTTTCCGTTACATCACCGGTGCTTCCGGTGCGGTCACGCGTCGGCATCGCTTCGAAGGCATCCTTCCGAACCTCGAGCGGCGCTACAAGGAAACCGAGTCGCCGGCCGTACGCGAGGAGCTTGCGAAGTTCATCAGCGAACGGCCCTGCCCCGACTGCAATGGCCAGCGCCTGAATCGCAGCGCGCGCAACGTGTTCGTGAGCGATCGCAATCTGCCCACGCTGACCGCATTGCCGATCGATCAATCGCTCGATTTCTTCAAGTCGCTGACGCTCGCCGGCTGGCGCGGCGAAATCGCGGCGAAGATCGTCAAGGAAATCCGCGAGCGCCTGCATTTTCTAGTCGATGTCGGGCTCGACTATCTGACTCTCGATCGCCAGGCGGATTCGCTTTCCGGCGGCGAGGCGCAGCGCATTCGTCTGGCGAGCCAGATCGGCGCAGGTCTCGTCGGCGTCATGTACGTGCTCGATGAGCCGTCGATCGGCTTGCACCAGCGCGACAACGAACGCCTTCTCGGTACGCTGAATCGCCTGCGCGATCTCGGCAACACGGTCATCGTCGTCGAGCACGACGAAGACGCGATCCGCACCGCGGATCACATCATCGATATCGGGCCCGGCGCCGGCGTGCACGGCGGCGAAGTCGTCGCGCAAGGTTCGTTCAAGGACATCCTCGCCTCGAAGCGATCGCTCACCGGTCAATATCTTTCCGGCAAGCGCCGCATCGAGATTCCGAAGCGTCGACGCGAACCCGACGAGGAGAAGACGCTGCGCATCCTCGGTGCATCGGGCAACAATTTGAAGAACGTCGATCTCGAAATTCCGGCGGGCCTTTTCGTCTGCGTGACCGGCGTTTCGGGTTCGGGCAAATCGACGCTGATCAACGACACGCTTTATCGCTACGCAGCCGCCGAGCTCAACGGCGCGAACGAAAAACCGTCGCCATTCCGCGCGGTCGAGGGCCTCGATCTGTTCGACAAAGTCGTGGATATTGACCAGTCGCCGATCGGCCGTACGCCGCGTTCGAATCCTGCGACCTACACGGGTTTGTTCACGCCATTGCGCGAGCTGTACGCGCAGGTTCCGGAATCGCGTCAACGCGGATACGGTCCGGGCCGTTTCAGTTTCAACGTCAAGGGTGGCCGCTGCGAAGCCTGCGAAGGCGACGGCATGATCAAGGTCGAAATGCACTTCCTGCCCGACGTGTACGTGCCGTGCGATGTCTGCCACGGCAAGCGCTACAACCGCGAGACGCTCGAGATCACCTACAAGGGTTACAACATCTCCGACGTGCTGCAGATGACCGTCGAGGATGCGTTCAAGCTCTTCGAGCCCGTGCCCGCGCTCGCGCGCAAGCTCGACACGTTGATCGCCGTCGGCCTTTCGTACATCAAGCTCGGCCAGAGTGCGACAACGCTTTCCGGCGGCGAGGCGCAACGCGTCAAGCTCTCGCGCGAGCTCAGCAAACGCGACACCGGGCGCACGCTCTATATCCTCGACGAGCCGACCACGGGCCTGCACTTCCACGACATCGAGCAACTGCTCGGCGTGCTGCACAGGCTCGCCGACGACGGCAACACCGTCGTCGTGATCGAACACAACCTCGACGTGATCAAAACCGCCGACTGGGTCATCGACCTCGGTCCGGACGGTGGCGACCGCGGCGGGCGCATCATCGCGACCGGCACGCCGGAAACGATCGCCAAGACCAAGCAATCGCACACCGGAGTTTTTCTGGCCCGCGCACTTGGCGCAGCGCGCGCGCGGGGCGGCAAGGATCGCGAAGCGGCATAGGCCACTTGCGACGACGTACTCGAAGCTGCGATCGGCTCGGCTGAAACCGCTGAAAAGCGCGCTATTCCTCGTCCGTTCTCGACGTATCCGGCGCAACCACGTCGAAATACGTCTCGACTCGCGTTCCATCGGCGAGCAACCACACCATGTGCACTTTGTCGCCCGCTGCGATCGGATGGCGCGGCTCGCTCAGCATGATGTGACGGCCACCCGGTTTCATCTGGATCGTCGCACCCGGATCAAGATCGAGTCGCGGCAGCTCTCGCATCCTGGAAACGCCACGATCGACGACCGTCTCGTGAATCGACGACTGCCGGAATGCATCGCTCTGCACAGTCAGCACTTTGATCGGCGCATCGCCGGTGTTCTTCAGAGTCGCGTAACCGGCCAGCACATTCGAATCCGGCGGCGCGGCGCGAATCCACGCGTCGTAGACGCTGAGCTTTCCTTCCGCATGTACGGCCGCGGCCGCGGTAAGCAGCACGAACGCGAACACTGTCTTCAATCCCGGCGTACGATGCATCGGCGACCTCTCGCGCACTCGTCGTGCCGCGTATCATAGCGCTGTCCGTCTCGCGCGAATCGGAGTTTACAATCATGTATCGCCATTTCTTCTCCGCTGCGATCGTCACGCTCTTCGCCGGCGCCAGCGCCAACGCTGCCGAAAACCCCGCATTGACGATCTATCGCGCCGACAGCGATGCGCTGTTCGAAAGCGGCGCGTCGCCCGTGACCGAAGGCTATGCGGTCGTGCATGAATCGCGCACGCTCAAGATCGGCGACGGCCACCAGACGCTGGTCATCGACGGTCTGCCTGTTGCGCTCGATGCGGAAGCCGTCTCGATCGATCTTGGCGCCGGCTCGCGCGTGCTCGCGCAGCGCGTACTCTCAACCGGCGATGGCGGCGCGCTGGCAGCGCATCGCGGCGAGAAGATCACGATTGGCCTTCGTGCCGGCGGACTTCAGGGCACCTTGCTCGGCGTCAACGACGGCGCACTCATCGTGCGCGACGACGCGTCGGGCCAGATCGTCTACGTGCGCGAATACGATACGCTGCGCTTCACGCAAGGCAGCGGACTTCCCGGCAGCACATTGCAGCTCGTTGCGGATGGCAAAGCCGGCGATGTGTCGGCTGCGCTGACCTATCCTACGTCCGGTCTTGGCTGGCGCGCCGCCTATTCGGCGCGGATGCTCGAAGGCGCGACGTGTCGCATGCGCCTCGACGCGCTCGCCAGCATCGCCAATCGCAGCGGCCGCGACTACGGCGCATCCACTTTGAAACTGGTCGCAGGCTCGCCGAACATTGCGCGCCAAGGCGTTCCACGCGTATTCGCCGGAAAGGCGATGATGTCGGCAGCGCCCGCGCCCGAAGCCATGCCGGAGCAGTCCTCGCTCGGCGACTATCGAAGTTATGCAATCGACGGCACGCTGGATCTGCCCGATGCGAGCGTCACGCAAGTCCCGCTGTACGCGTCGCGCGATCTCGATTGCCAGCGCTTGTGGATCTTCGAGAACGGCGGCGCGTGGTTTCCGCCAAAACCGATGATCGGGCCAGGTGACGTGCCGACAGGCGCGAGCGGTCCGATCCAGAGCCAGATCCGTTTCCAGAGCACCGAGAATCTTCCGGCCGGCAACCTTCGCGTTCTCACGCGCGACCGCGATGGCCACATCGAATTCCTTGGCGAAGCGCGCATGGCTGACACGCAAAAGGGTCGCGCGGTCACGGTCGCACTCGGCAACCCGTTCGATCTCTCCGCGAACCGCGAACGCACGGCTTTCAGCATCGACAAAGCAGCGCACGAAATGAACGAAGGTTTCCGCGTCACGCTGACGAACAGCGGCGAAACCGCGCGCACGATCACCGTGCGCGAGCATCCCAACCGCTGGCGCGCGTGGTCGTTGCTGTCGTCGAGCCAGAAGCCGAGCAAGCAGACCCCCGAGACGCTCGAGTTCGAAGTCGCCGCGCCCGCGAACGGCAAGGCGACGCTGGACTACGCCGTGAAATACGCCTGGACGCCGAAGGACGAATAGGCAAGGCGATTCATCCAGAACTGCATCAGCCACGGTTTGCGTGCGTTCAATTTCTCAACGGGGTGCGGCGTCAGGTGTCCGCACAGTCGCCGCGCGTGCTCCACGATGCGACAGCCACAAGATGACACCCGTGACGCCGATGCAGACGATGTCGAGCAGCAGCGCGCACCCGAATTCAACGAAAAGGCGGCTGCGAGGTTCAGGCGTCATGGCATCCGAATGATAGCTCCTGCGGGCACGAGCCGCGCAACTTTCAAGCCCGCGCGCGGTGACTTTTTCCGGTATCTTCGCCAGCATGCTCGACGTCACCCAGCACGATTCCATCCGCCAGATCCGCCTCGCGCGCCCGCCCGTCAACGCGCTCGATCCAACGCTGGTGCGTGCCCTGCGCGAAGCGATCGAATCCGCGCCGCGCGACGGTACGCGCGGCATCGTCC
>DASYJJ010000396.1:0-14765 GCA_035996605.1 Rhodanobacteraceae bacterium | reverse complement strand
TCCTGTTCGAAGACGGCCGCTTCTATTTCATCGAGATGAACACGCGCATCCAGGTCGAGCATCCGGTCACCGAGCTCGTCACCGGCACCGATCTCGTGCGCGAACAGCTCATGATTGCCTCCGGCGAAAAACTCTCGCTGCGTCAGGAAGACATCAAATTCACCGGCCACGCGATCGAGTGCCGCATCAACGCTGAGGATCCGGACACGTTCATGCCGAGCCCCGGCACGGTAAAGCGCTTCGAATGCCCAGGTGGCCCGGGCGTGCGCGTCGACACGCACCTCTACGACGGTTACCGGATTCCGCCGAACTACGATTCGATGATCGGCAAGCTCATCGTGCACGGCCGCGACCGCGCGACCGCGATCGCACGCGCAAGGATCGCGCTCTCGGAAATGGTCGTCGAAGGCATCAAGACCAACATACCGCTGCAGCAGCGGATTCTCGCCGATGCAGGTTTCCAGGCCGGCGCGCAGAATATCCACTATCTCGAGCGACGCATCGCCGAGGCGAAAGAAAAATCCATCGGGCTCGGCTAGAACCATGGCACGCGAAGAATCCCCCGCCGTTGCCCGCCGCACATTCGTAGCAAGCGTCCTCGCGCTCGCCGTCGCGGCGTGCTCCGAAGCGCCGACGCGGCCCGAAGACGGAATCGATGTCACGCCCAAGGCGAACAAGAACTACATCGTCGACGGGCGCGTGCTGTCGTTCGTCGAGTTCGAGGCACTCGTGTCGAGCACGCCGCCGGCTTCCATCGTGCTCGAGCAGTCGCGCATCCGCCAAGGCGCCGCGTGCATCGTCATGCTCAGCCTCAAAAACGATATTCCCGTGTGGACGCGCACGCTCAACGGCCGCATGCACAAGGTGCGCGCCGACGTGAAATCGTCCGAAATCGAAACGATCGAGCACTGTCGCTGAACGCAGCGTGCCGCCTATGGCCTGGCTCGAACTCTCGCTCATTGTCGCCGTCGAGCAGCAGGCCGCGGTCGAAGCCGCGCTCGAGGATCTCGGAGCGCTCGCGGTCACGCTGCTCGATGCCGAGGATCATCCGATCCTCGAACCCGCACCCGGCGAAACACCGATGTGGCCGCGGATCGCGATGTCGGCGTTGTTCGAGACCGATTGCGACCGTCTCGGCCTCGTGCACGTGCTGACCGAGCTTGTGCCCGATCTCGCGCCGGAGCGGATCGCCTTCCACGTCGTCGAAGATCAGGACTGGACGCGCGTCTGGATGGATCAATTCCACCCGATGCGATTCGGCCGCCGGCTATGGATCTATCCGTGGAACAGCCAGCGCGCTATCGACGAGGACGACGCCGTCGTCGTGCGGCTCGATCCCGGCCTCGCGTTCGGCACGGGCACGCATCCGACCACCGCGCTGTGTCTCGAATGGCTTGACGCACGCGATCTCGCCGGAAAACGCGTCATCGACTACGGCTGCGGCTCCGGCGTGCTCGCGATCGCGGCGCTCAAGCTGGGTGCGGCGGACGTCATCGGCGTGGACAACGATCCGCAGGCGCTCATCGCCAGCCGCGACAACGCTGAACGGAATGGCGTCGCTTCGAATCTTCACCTCTGCGCGCCCGATGGTTTCGCCGATGAACCGGCCGATGCGCTCATCGCGAACATCCTCGCTGCACCTCTGGACGAGCTCGCCGCGCGGTTCGCACGAAATGTAAAGGCAGGCGGCGAAATCGCGCTTTCCGGCATCCTCCGGGGTCAGGAATCGGCCCTTTGCGAACGCTATGCGGAATGGTTCGAGGCGATCGTGATCGAAATGCGAGAGGACTGGGTGCGCATCAGCGCCCGCCGTCGCACCTGATGGAGGAACGTGTGCACCCGTTGCGCTGGATCGGACGCAAACTCGCCCGCTACCTTTCCGAACCGCGCGACGACGCGCACGTCACCACGAGCCGACCGGATCTGCTCGCCGCGACACTGCGCAAGGGCGACGTATTGCTGGTCGAAGGCACCAGCCGATTCGCCGGGGCGATCCGCTACGTCACGCAATCGACCTGGTCGCACTCTGCGCTGTACGTGGGCGACGCACTTGGCGCGAAAGACGGCGAAAACAGGCTTCTCATCGAGGCCGACATCAACGCAGGCGTGCGTACGATGCCGCTCACTCACTACGAGCATTGGCATACGCGCATCTGCAGGCCCGTAGGTTTGTACGACACCGAAATCGACGCGCTGATCGCCTACGCCGCGGCGCGCATCGGCAACCAGTACGACGTGCGCAACGTCGTTGATCTCGCGCGTTACCTTATTCGCTCGCCGCCGGTGCCGGACCGCTACAAGCGTCGCCTGCTCGCGCTCGGCAGCGGCGATCCGACGCGCGCGATCTGCTCCTCGCTGATCGCAGCTGCGTTCGCATCGGTACGTTATCCGGTCTTGCCCGACGTCGAGATCGCACAAGCGAAAGGCGAAGCCGGCAGGGATCAGGTGCGCGAGATCCTGCACATCCGCGATTCGCGCCTTTACGCCCCACGCGACTTCGACGTGTCGCCGTATTTCCGCATCGTCAAGCCTTCGCTGCAACAGGGATTCGATCCGCATTCGCTCGATTGGGCGCCGCCGCTCGATCCGGGTTGAGCCGCACCGGTCGTGCGGCGGATGCACTCCCGAATCGGAACGTTGCCGCGGTCCGGCAAAACAATTCGACGCGATCCTCGAACATTCGCCGCGGCAGTCACTAGAATGGGCCTGGCCCATCGGCGTTCGCGGCATCCTATGTACGCGCAGTGTCCCGAGTGTTTGACGATCTTCAAGCTGAGCGGAGCCGAGCTCGCGGCGACGCTCGGCAGCGTGCGCTGCGGGCACTGCAACGCCGTGTTCGATGCATTGCGAACGCTGACCGACCAATTGCCGCCCGAGCCCATCGGCAATCTCGAAACGCATCCGACCCAGGTGGCTCCGCCGCAGCTGGGCCTGCCGGTTTTCCGGCCCAATCCCGGCCAAAACACGCTTTTCGACGCCGACGATCGGCCGCGCACGGAGCGTCCGGTCACGCCCGCGTTCACGCGAAGACGACGTGTCCGCACTCGTGGCAATGGCGCATGGATCGCCGGCAGCGCGCTGCTGTTTCTCGTTCTCGGCGGCCAGATCGCCTGGGCCGAGCGCGCACAGTGGCTCGAAGACGCGCGCGTTCGCGAATGGGTCGATCCTGCTTGCGCGCGTCTGGGTTGCCAGCTTCCACCGCGGCGCGATGCCGGCACGCTCGAGCTCCTTTCGCGCGACATCCGTCCGCATCCTTCGGTGCCGGGCGCGCTGATCATTTCGGCGACGGTGCGCAACGACGCCGATTTCGCGCAAGCGTTTCCGATCGTGGAAATCACACTCTCCGATCTCGATGAAACTCGCATCGCGATGCGCCGCTTTCGTGCGCGCGACTACGTGAGCGATCCCCGCACGATCGCTGCGGGCCTCGCGCCGGGCGCAACGACCGCGCTCGTGTTCGAAGTGGCCGATCCGGGCAAGAACGCCGTTGCGTTCGAATTCAAGTTCGACGAGTGATCGGACAAGCTCTGCAACGACCAATGAGCGAAAGGATGCAGTGCGTTGCTGCATTGCCGCGTGAGGAAATGCACGCAAGTGCCGGCATGTACAGGAATCGGCAACATTGATCGTAAATTTCGTCGTCTTGGGACTTATCAAGTTGTCGTTGCGGCGCTAATATCCTCTCCCCGTGCGCGCTCGCTAACGTGCGCACTGGCCGCTCAGGGAAGTAAGCTGATCCAACGGGGCCACTTAGTCGTGAATGCTGTCAGTCTTCTGCGCGCCGATACCGCGCACGAACCCGTATTGCAACCGGCACTGCGCGAATGTGTTTCGCGCGCAGTGCGTCGTTATCTCGCCGATGTCGAATCGCAGCCGAGCGAAGGCCTGCATGCGCTGGTCTTGCATGAAGTCGAATCGCCGTTGCTGGGCGAAGTGCTCGCCTGGTATGGCGGCAACCAGAGCAAGGCCGCGGCCGCTCTCGGCATCAATCGCGCTACGTTGCGCAAGAAGCTGCATCAGTACGGCCTGACCGACTAGAAAGGCCAATAGTCCGCGCGAGCGCCCGCCAGCACGGGGGGCCGGTATAATCCGGTGTTTCCGCATAGCGGATCTTCCATGTTCGATGCGACCCTGGTGCCCGTCCGGCGGGCGCTCCTCAGCGTTTCCGACAAGACCGGCCTCGCCGATCTCGCGCACGGGCTGGATGCGCTCGGCGTCGCACTGGTCTCGACCGGCGGCACCGCGGGCGCGCTGCGCCAGGCTGGGGTTCCCGTCACCGACGTCTCGACGCTGACGGGTTTCCCGGAAATCATGGACGGGCGCCTCAAGACCCTGCATCCGAAGGTGCACGGCGGCCTGCTCGGACGACGCGGCACCGACGACGCGGTGATGGCAGAACACGAGATCGCGCCGATCGATCTCTTGATCGTGAACCTCTATCCGTTCGAATCCGCGATCGCGCGGCCGGATTGCACGCTGGCCGATGCGATCGAGAACATCGATGTCGGCGGACCGGCGATGCTGCGCGGTGCGGCGAAAAATCACGAACACGTTGCGGTCGTGGTCGATCCGACCGACTACGCCGAGATTCTCGAAGCGCTTTCGCACGGCGGCACGACGTTGGCGCTGCGCCGCAAGCTCGCGGCCAAGGCCTATGCACACACTGCGCGCTATGACGGCGCCATTGCGAACTGGCTCGGTGCGCGGCCGGACAGCGAGCGCATCGAACCTTTCGCACCGACGCTGCACCTCGCATTCGAGCTCAAGCAGACGCTGCGTTACGGCGAGAATCCACATCAGGGCGGCGCAATGTACGTCGAGCACGAAGTGCCGCCCGGTACTGTCGCGGCGGCGCGCGTGCTGGCGGGCAAGGAACTCTCGTTCAACAACATCGCCGATGCCGACGCCGCGCTCGAATGCGTCAAGGCATTCCGCAAGACGCCGGCGTGCGTCATCGTCAAGCATTCCAATCCGTGCGGCGTCGCTCTCGGCGCCGATCTCGGCGAGGCCTACGAGCGGGCGCACGCCTGCGATCCGGTCTCCGCGTTCGGCGGGATCATCGCGTTCAACCGCACGCTGGACGAAGCGACCGCGAAAAACATCATCAAGCGCCAGTTCGTGGAAGTCGTGATCGCCCCCGATATCGACGCTGCCGCGCTGGCGCAGCTTTCGGCCAAACCCAACGTGCGCGTGCTCGCGAGCGGGCCGTGGGACGAGAATCCTTCGTCCTCGCTCGACTTCAAACGCATTGCCGGCGGCCTCCTGGTTCAGGACACCGATCGCGACACGCTGCTGATGACCGATCTCAAGGTCGTTTCCAAGCGCGTGCCCGATGCAGCGGAGCTTCGCGATCTTCTGTTCGCATGGCACGTCGCCATGTTCGTAAAATCGAACGCGATCGTTTACGCGCACGACAGCCGCACGATCGGCATTGGCGCCGGCCAGATGAGCCGTGTCATCAGCGCCAAGATCGCTGCGATGAAGGCCGCCGAAGCCGGGCTCGATGTGCGCGGCTGCGGAATGGCCTCGGATGCGTTCTTCCCGTTCCGCGACGGGATCGACGCCGCGGCTGAGGTTGGCATCCGCGCGGTGATCCAGCCCGGCGGATCGATGCGCGACGACGAAGTCATCGCGGCCGCGAATGAGCACGACATAGCCATGGTGTTCACGGGCGTGAGGCATTTCCGCCATTGAGGCGCGGGATTCGGCACTCGGGATTCGGGATTCGTAAGAGCACGCGGCTCTCGCTCCGTTCCCCCTCGACGCTGAATCGGTGGCCGGCCATCGCCTCTGCGCTCGCCATCCCGAATTCCGAATCCCGAATCCCGGCTTTTCCATGAAAATCCTCGTCATCGGCTCCGGCGGCCGCGAGCACGCGCTGGCATGGAAACTCAAGCAATCCAGAAAGGTCGATGAAGTCATCGTCGCACCGGGCAATGCCGGAACCGCGCACGAGCCCGGCGTGCGCAACGCCGACGTGGCGGCGACCGACATCGACGGATTGATCGCGCTCGTGTGCAAAGAAGGCATTGAACTCACGGTCGTCGGGCCCGAAGGGCCGCTCGTCGCCGGCGTCGTCGATCGCTTCCGCGCGGCGGGCCTCAAGTGTTTCGGGCCGACGCGCATCGCAGCGCAGCTCGAAGGCTCGAAAGCGTTCGCCAAGGATTTTCTGTATCGGCACAACATTCCTACCGCGACCTACGAGGTGTTCACCGATCTCGACGCGGCGCTCGCCTACGTGCGGCGCATGGGCGCTCCGATCGTGATCAAGGCCGACGGCCTCGCCGCCGGCAAAGGCGTGATCGTCGCGCTGACACTCGCCGACGCCGAGCAGGCGCTGCGCGATATGCTCGGAGCGCACGCGTTCGGCGATGCATCGGCGCGCGTCGTCATCGAGGAATTCCTCGACGGCGAGGAAGCGAGCTACATCGTGATGAGCGATGGCGAGAATTTTGTGCCGATGGCGACAAGCCAGGACCATAAGCGTCGCGACGAAGGCGATCTCGGCCCGAATACCGGCGGCATGGGCGCGTACTCGCCGGCGCCGGTCGTCACGCCCGCGGTCGAACGGCGCATCGTGGATGAGATCATCCGTCCGACGCTTGCCGGAATGGCCGCGGAAGGCGCGCCATTCATCGGGTTTCTCTACGCCGGCCTCATGATCAGCCGAGACGGCGTGCCGAAGGTGATCGAATTCAACGTGCGTTTCGGCGATCCGGAAACGCAGCCGATCATGATGCGGCTCGAATCGGATCTGGCCGAGCTCGCACTCGCGGCAATCGAACATCGCCTTGGCGAAGCACAGGCCCGCTGGGATCCGCGTTCCGCAATCGGCGTCGTCATCGCGGCGCGCGGTTATCCGGCCAGGCCGAGCACGGGCGATACGATCGAAGGTCTCGAAGCGGCAGCCGGACCGGACGTCAAGGTTTTTCACGCCGGCACGCGCGAGGAAAACGGCGCGATCGTCAGCGCCGGTGGTCGCGTGCTGACCGTGTGCGCGCTCGGCGAGAATCTCTCCGTCGCGCGTAATCGCGCGTACGCCGAGGCGCGGCGCATCCGCATCGAAGGCGCTTTCTACCGACGCGACATCGGCCACCGCGCGTTGCGCATCGGCTGACGCACGGGCAAACGATTGCGACAACCCGGCGCGATTTACCTCGCCGGCGCTGGCTGCGCGGACGTCGGGTTTGGAGCCGGCGAAGGGCGTTCCGGACGCAGCACTTCGCTTGTCGCCGGCCATGGACGATCCGGCAGTTTGTGCGTCTGGAACTGCTGCAGGAAATCGCGATACGCCGGCACGTCCGATCGGTGGCCGTTGCGCACCAGTACGAACATCGCCGCCTGCTGCGTCTTCACCGCGTCATCCCACTTGCCGTTCGCCGCGAGCGCGAGTGCGTATGCTTCGCCGATCGGCGCGGCGTCGCTCTGCGCGTAGATCTTGCCGCCGTAGTCGAGCGCCATGCGCTTTTCCTCCGCACTGCTCGCATTGCATGTGCTGGTCAGACGCACGAAGAGCTGCATCAGGATGCCGTTGTGCGCATCCTTGGCCAGCGCACCGTTGATCTCGTGAATCGCCGCTGTGCATTTGCCGGCGGCGACCTGTGCGGCCATCAGACGTGTCCACGCTTCAGTATTGCCGGGACTGACCTGCGCCAGTGCGCGATAACTCGCGGCCGCATCGTCGTAGCGCCCGCTGCGCATCAGGAGATTGCCAAGATTGATCTGAGCGTCCGGCGAGCGCCGATCGAGCGACACGGCCTTTTCGTAGGCGCTCTGCGCGCCGCGATCATCGTTGCCCATCTCGAGCACCAGGCCGAGCACGAATTGCGCGGACGCGTCGTTCGGATTTGCATTCACCGCCGCCATCGCACGCTGTTTGGCCTGCGGAAGATTTCCGTCCGCCGCTTCGACACGCGCGTAAATCCCGAGGAGTTCAGCGTCGTTGGGTCTGGTTCGCAACGCGCCTTCCAGTTTCTGGCGCGCCGCGTCGTACTGGCGCGTCGCGAGCAGGAACGATGCTTCGCGCGCGGGCGTCAGCGAGCGCAGCGCAGCCACTTGTGCCGGTGTCATCGCATCGGGCTGCGCCGGAGTCTGCGCGGCCGGTGCCTGTGTCGGCGCGGTGGTCTGCACCAGCCCAAGTCCGATGGGATCGCCCAGCGCGGGCATGCCATCGCCGACCTTGGCGCGCGCGTCGGCAGCCGCCTTCGCGTTGCCGGCGCCGGTGTATGCGTCGGCGAGCTGCGCGTAGAGCTTGGTCCCCTTTGGATCGAGCGCAAGCGAGCGATTGGTCGCATCGACCGCCTCTGCATAGTGCTTCTGGCGCAACGCGATTTCACCGAGCATCGCGTACGCGACGGGCTCCTTGGGATTCACCGCGACGAAATCGTTGAGCAACTTGCGCGCGCTTTCAAGATCGCCCTGCTCCACGCGCGCGTTGACAACCGCCATTCGAATCGGCAGGTAATCCTGGTTCAGCGCGAGCGCGTGTTCGAAATACGTGAGCGCGGCGGCGTTCTGGTTCTGCATGCGCGCGACGATTCCCTGCGCATAGATCCAGCGCGAATCGTTGGGCGTGAGAGCAGCCGCGTCCTCGAGCGCGACCGCGGCCACGTCGTAGAACCCCGCTCGCGCATAGAGCGCACCGAGCATGGCGTGGGCCTGAGCCAGCGCGTCGCCGACCAGCGTCGGCTTCACTTTCTCGAATTCGATGCGGGCCTGGCGCACTTCCTCGGCTTTCGCCTGCGGCAGCTTGGAAAGATCCGGTACCGGCACGGGCTTGACCAGCGCATCGACGCCGAATGCGAGCGGCGCAATGAACAGCGCGAGCGAGGCGAGAAGCGCCGGAGCGATCTTCGAGGATAGGGGCTTGGGCATCGCTAAATCGTATTTGTTGCAAAAAGGACGCGCAGTGTACCCGCTCGGCGCGGTCTTGGTCGGACCGCAATTCATACCCGTGAGTTCAGCCCGTTCACGCAGCAACGACGCCGCGCGCTCTGGTAGATTGCGGCCGGTCGGTTGCGGGGAACGCCATGTCGGGACACAACCAGTTCGAGTTGCTGCGTCTCAAGCGGTTCGCACCGTTCTTCGCGACGCAGGCGCTCGGCGCGTTCAACGACAACGCTTTCCGCAACGCGATGATCGTGCTGGTCGGTTTTCACATGGGTCTGGACGAAAGCGCGATTGGTTTCTACTCGAACATCGCTCCAGCGCTGTTCATCCTCCCTTTTTTCCTTTTTTCCGCGACCGCGGGCCAGCTCGCCGAGAAATTCGAGAAAACCCGCATCATCCGTTTCGTAAAACTGTTCGAAATCGCCGCGATGGCGCTCGCGGCTATCGCCTTCTATCGGCACAGCCTGTGGCTGATGCTGACCGTGCTGTTCCTGATGGGCCTCCATTCGACGCTGTTCGGTCCGATCAAGTACGCGATCCTGCCGCAGGCTCTGCGGCCGGACGAACTCGTCGGCGGCAACGCGCTGGTCGAGACCGGCACTTCGCTCGCGATCCTGATCGGCATGATCGCCGGCGGCTCGGCGATGGTCGGCGAGGGTCCGGTCGCGGCTTCCGTTCTCGTGCTGACGATCGCGGTGCTCGGTTATTTCGTCTGCCGCGCAATTCCGCCCGCGCCTGCGACCGCGCCGGATCTCAAGTTCAACTGGAATCCGTTCACCGAAACCGCGCAGGTGCTCCGGTTCGTGACCAAGAACCGCACGGTGTTCAATTCCGTGCTTGGCATCTCGTGGTTCTGGTTCTTCGGCGGCGTGTTCACGATGCAGCTGCCGAACTACACGAAGATTTTTCTCGGCGGCACCGAATCGGTCTCGATTCTGGTGCTGGCGCTGTTCTCGATCGGCGTCGGCGCGGGATCGCTGCTGTGCGAGCGCATGTCGGGTCGCAAGGTCGAGATCGGACTAGTTCCGTTCGGGTCGATCGGCCTCACTCTGTTCGGTCTCGATCTCTACTTCGCGCGGCCGGGACCGACCAACCTGCATGAACTTTCGGCGCTCGCGTTCGTCCTGGCGCCGGGCAGCTGGCGCATCGTGCTCGATTTCGTGCTGGTCGGCGTGTTCGCCGGCTTTTACATCGTGCCGCTGTTCGCACTGGTGCAGAGCCGTGCCGAGAAGAGTGAGCTCTCGCGCGTCATCGCCGGCAACAACATCGTCAACGCGCTGCTGATCGTCGCCGCGGCCGTGTTCGGCATCGGCCTCGGCGCGGCCGGACTCTCGATTCCGCAGATATTCCTGATCACCGCGATCCTCAACGCGGCCGTCGCGATCTACATCTACACGCTGGTTCCCGAATTCCTGATGCGGTTCCTGTCTTGGATTCTGGTGAATCTTCTCTACCGCATCGATGTCGAAGGCATCGAGAATATTCCCGACGAAGGTGCGGCTTTGCTCGTCTGCAATCACGTGAGCTACATGGATGCGCTGATCGTCGGCGCGTGTGTGCGCCGGCCTGCGCGCTTCGTCATGTATTACAAGATCTTCAACATCCCGGTGCTGCGCTTCATCTTTCGTACCGCGAAGGCGATTCCGATCGCCGGACGCAAAGAGGACCCGGCGCTGCTCGATCGTGCCTTCGACGAAGTCGATCGCGCGCTCGCCGACGGTGAGCTGGTCTGCATCTTTCCCGAAGGTGGGCTGACGCGCGATGGCGAGATCGCCACGTTCCGGCCCGGTGTCGAGCAGATTCTCGCGCGGCGCGCGGTGCCGGTGGTTCCGATCGCGCTGCGTGGCTTGTGGGGTTCGGTGTTCAGCCATCGCGATTCGGCGTTGGGGCGCTCTCGCCTGCCACGGCGATTCCGCGCGCGCATCGAGCTTGCCGTCGGCGCAGCAGTGCCGGCTTCCGAGGCAACCGCGGCGCTGCTCGAGCAGCGCGTGCGCGACCTTCGCGGTTCGTTGGCGTGACGCTCGCCGGCTTTCACGCGGCAACGCTCGCCACTGCGATGCCTTGGATCATGATATCGGGACGAATTCGACGCGATGAAACGTAAACGGCGCCTGCTTCTGCTCAGCGTTTCCGCCGGTGCTGGCCACGTGCGCGCGGCCGAAGCGCTGCGCGTTGCCGCGACGGAATCGTTCGAAGCCGAAGCATTGCACCTCGATGTGATGGACTACGTCTCGACGGCATTTCGCGCGCTCTACACCGACTTCTATATCAAGCTCGTCGAGCATCATCCGACGGCGTGGGCGACGTTGTACCGCATCATGGACCGCACGCCGCCGAGCGCCCCGCTGGCGCGCGTGCGTCGGGCGATCGAACGTCTCAACACGCTGAATCTGCGAAAGGCCATCGCCGAATTTGCGCCGGACGCGGTGATCTGCACGCACTTCCTTCCCGCCGAGCTCCTGATGCGCGAGCGTGCGCGCGGACGCGTGACGAGCCCGGTCTACGTGCAGATCACCGATTTCGATCTGCACGGCATGTGGATCGTCCCGGACATGGCCGGCTATTTCGCCGCCAGCGAGGAAGTCGCATTTCGCGCACGCGCACGCGGCATCGCAGCCGCGCGCGTGCATGTGACCGGCATCCCGGTCATGCCCGCGTTTGCCGCGCCACCGTCGCGCATCGAAGCCGCCATCGAGTCGGGTCTCGACGCCAGGCGCACGACGATCCTGCTGATGGGCGGCGGCGCCGGGCTCGGCGGACTCGACGATGTCGCTGCGCGGCTGCTTGCGCTCGATGCGGACTTCCAGCTGATCGTGCTCGCCGGCCGCAACAAGGAGATGCTCGCCCGTCTCAACAAACTCTCGCGCCAACGTCCGGGCCATCTCCTCGCGCAAGGCTTCACCGACCGCGTCGAACGTCTCATGGCCGCCTCGGATCTCGTCATCACCAAGCCCGGCGGACTCACCACGTCCGAATGCCTCGCGCTCGGTTTGCCGATGATCGTGCACGCTCCGATCCCGGGTCAGGAAGAACGCAACTGCGATTACCTCCTGGAGCAAGGCGCGGCGCTCAAGGCGATCGACGCGAGCGCGCTCGAATATCGCGTGCGCGAGCTGCTGGCCCATCCCGAACGCATCGCGGCGATGTCTACCCGGGCGCGCGCACTCGGCCATCCGTATGCGGCGCGCGAAGTCCTTTCGGTCGTACTGGCATCGCCGTAGCCGAGGCTGCGCACCGGCCAATGGCGCACGCGTGACGTTTCGCTGAATCCCGACCTGGACAACAGCACGGTCGCGTTCAACTACAGCGGCGGCACTACCGGCGGCGCCGGCGTGCTCATCGGCGCCAACAGCGACATCGAGAGCTCGATCATCGCCAACAACAACGCGGTCGGCGATGCGGCCGGCGCGGACATCTCCGGCGGCATCAACGTCGTGGTCGTCACGGGCGCCAACAACCTGATCATAGATGTCGATGCCGGCGTCACCGTGCCCGTCGGTACGCTGCACGGCGATCCGATGCTGGCCTCATTCCTGGAAAACAACGGCGGCCCAACGCAGACGCTGGCAGTCAACGCGAACAGCCCCGCGATCGATGCCGGCAACGACGTGGCTGGACTGCCGACCGATCAGCGCGGCTTCGCGCGAGTGGCCGGTGCCGCGGCCGATATCGGCGCCTACGAGCTGCAGAACGGAAGCGATGAGATATTCGCGAGCGGATTCGAGCCCTGAACCGCACCGGCCGATGCGCCCGCGCGCGCATTCGCGAAGGAGTCAAGTAAGAGGCCGTACCATGCTGGGCACAAGATGGAAGACGCCGGTTCGAACTTTGCCCCGGCTCGCTTACGCTCCCGTTGGCTGATGGAAGGTCGCGATGGATACAGATGTCCTCATCGTCGGAGCCGGCCCGACCGGGCTCATGCTGGCCAACCAGCTCTGCCGTCGCGGAGTGCGCGTCGTCATCATCGACCGCCATTCCGGACCCGCGCAGCAAAGCCGTGCACTCGGCGTGCAGGCGCGCACGCTAGAGATCTACCAGAAGCTCGGCATCGCCCCGCGCGCGATCGAGCTCGGCAAGCCCGGTACCGGCGCCAATCTCTGGGCCGAGGGAATAAGGAAAGGCCGCGTTGCGCTCGGTGACGCGGGGGCGCACGTCACGCCTTACCCATACATCCTGATCCTCGGTCAGGACGACAACGAGCGCATCATGGGCGAAAGGCTCGGCGACTTCGGGCAGTCCGTGCAATGGAACACCGAGCTCATCGCTCTCGATCCGCGTGCCGATCACGTTTCGGCGACGCTGAAGACGGCCGACGGAGCCACACGCACGCTCACCGCAGCCTGGGTCGGAGGCTGCGATGGCGCGCACAGCGCCGTGCGCGAGCTCAACGGCATTGGATTCCCCGGCGCACCGTACGAGCACGTTTTCTACGTCGCCGACGTCGAAATGACCGGCACGATGGTCGCCGACGAAGTGAACATCTATCTCTGGCGCAGCGGTTTTCATCTTTTCTTTCCGATGCGCGGCCAGAACCACTGGCGCATCGTCGGCATCGTGCCGCCCGAACAGCGCGACAACGACAAACTGGATTTCGATGCGGTCGCCCCGTCGCTGCGCGGCGAATCGGGTTCGGCGATCTCGTTCAAAGGCTGCAGCTGGTTCTCGACATACCGCATTCATCACCGCGCCGCCGCGCATTTCCGCAGCGCTCGCTCCTTCGTGCTCGGCGATGCGGCGCACATCCACAGCCCCGTTGGCGCGCAGGGCATGAATACCGGGCTGCAGGACGCGTACAACCTTGGCTGGAAACTCGCGCTCGTCGTGCAGGGAAAAGCCGACGACGCGCTGCTGGATTCGTACGAAGCCGAACGCGTGCCGGTGGCGCAGCGTCTTCTGAAGACGACCGACCGCGCCTTCAGGCTCGTCGTCTCGGACAATCCGCTGGCGGGCCTCCTGCGCACTCAGGTGATCGCGCGCATCGCCGCATTCGCGATGAGCCGCAAACGCATTCAGGCCTACGTGTTCCGTCTCGTATCGCAGACCGGCATCCATTATCGCAAAGGCCCGCTGTCCGAAAACTCCGATCGCCTTTCGGACGATGCTCCGCAAGCAGGCGATCGTTTTCCTTGGCTGAAACTGAAGCGACACGCCGGCGGCGTTGTCGACGATCTGTTCCAGACACTCGACGACACGCGATTCCATCTGCTCGTGTTCGGTCAGCCAGCGCCGCCCGAGCTTGCAGCAAAGCTCAATGATCTGCTTGAAGTCCACGCAATCCCGGTCGATCCGATCAACGACGCCGAATTGGCGAGAGCGCGGATCCCGCAGCCTTCGTTCTACTTGCTGCGTCCTGATGGCCACGTCGGACTTTGCGGAAGCGAGCTCGCCGCGGAAAGCGTCTCCCGCTATTTGAAAGAGCGCCTGACTCTGCGTTGACACACTGTTGCCGGGCACATGGCGGATCAGACATCGCGCAGTGCTTTTGCGGAAGTACGGCAGCGCAGCCGGAAGGCCGCTCGATCGACCGCACGACATGCGTTCCCCGGCGAGCACTCCCGAGGCATAGAATCGCCCAGAGAGAGGGGACTCACCACGTGGCCGAAACCACACCAACGGTGCCGCCATCGCTCGCCGACATGGCGGCCGATGTGCTCTTCGTCGAGGTCTACGACCGCCTGAAGACGATGGCGAGCCGCGAACTCGCGCGCAGCGACGGCGCAACGCTGAACACCACGGCGCTGGTGCACGAGCTGTACATGAAGGTCTGCACGGGCAGCGAGCTCACGTTCTCAGAGCCGGCTCAGTTCTTCAGCTACGCCGCACAGGCGATGCGTCATATCCTCGTCGATCGCGCGCGTCTGCGCCTGCGCATCAAG
>DASYJJ010000395.1:0-9651 GCA_035996605.1 Rhodanobacteraceae bacterium | reverse complement strand
CTTGCCGGGATCGCAGCCGATCGCAACTGCGAGATCGTGCACTTCCTGCGAGGCGAGCACGCTGCCCGACTCGACTTCCCACGTGTTCAATATCTTTCCGCGCAACGGCAGGATCGCCTGGAAATCCTTGTCGCGTGCCTGGCGCGCCGAACCGCCGGCGGAATCGCCTTCGACAAGAAAGAGCTCGGTGCGCGAAAGATCGCTCGATGCGCAATCGGCCAACTTGCCAGGCAACGCGGGACCCTGCGTGATCTTCTTGCGCACGATCTGCTTTTCGGTCTTGAGCCGGATCGTCGCGCGCTCGATCGCCAGCTGCGCGATCTTTTCGCCCATGTCGACGTGCTGATTGAGATACAGCGAAAAGCCGTCGTGTGTCGCGTTCTCGACGAACGCGGCAGCATCGCGCGAGGACAATCGTTCCTTCGTCTGTCCCGAAAATTGCGGATCGGTCATCTTCAGCGACAGCACGAAGCACAACCGATCCCACACATCTTCCGGCGCGAGTTTGATTCCGCGCGGCAGGAGATTGCGGAATTCGCAGAACTCGCGCAGTGCCGTCGTCAGTCCTGAGCGGAGCCCATTCACGTGCGTGCCGCCCTGAATCGTCGGAATCAGGTTGACGTAGCTTTCCTGCGTGAGCTCGCCATCCGGTGCCCACGCGATCACGAAATCGAGCGCGGCGTCGTCGCGTTGCAACGAGCCAAGATAAAGATCCGGCGGCAGATAGTCGATGTCGCCGAGCATCGAGCGCAGGTAATCGCGAAGACCGTTTTCGTAATGCCACTCGACTCGCTCGCCGCTGGCCTCGTCGGTCAAGCGCACCGTCAGGCCCGCGCACAGCACCGCCTTGGCGCGCAGCACGTGTTTGAGTCGCGGCAACGAGAACTTCGGCGTGTCGAAATATTTCGGATCCGGCCAGAAGCGCAGCGTCGTGCCGCTTTGTTTCTTCGGCGCAGTGCCGACGACGCTGAGATTGCTCGATCGCTCGCCGTTCTTGAAATTCATCCGGTAGACCTGGCCGTCGCGGCGGATCGTGACTTCGACTCGTGTCGACAGCGCATTGACCACCGAAACGCCGACACCGTGCAGGCCGCCCGAAAAGCGATAGTTCTTGTTCGAGAATTTGCCTCCGGCGTGGAGGCGCGTGAGGATCAGCTCGACGCCGGGGATGCCTTCGTCCGGATGCACGTCGACCGGCATGCCGCGTCCGTCGTCGCTGACCTCGACGGAGCCGTCGTTATGGACGACGACCTCGACCGTGCTCGCATAGCCCGACAGCGCTTCGTCGACGGAATTGTCCACGACTTCCTGCGCGAGATGATTCGGCCGCGTAGTGTCCGTGTACATGCCCGGACGGCGCTTGACCGGCTCCAGGCCAGAAAGGACTTCAATGTCGACGGCGTTGTAGCGACTGCTCATTCGTTGGGTAGCGTTTCGTGAGAACTCGACGCCCATCGTCATCCCGGCGAGAGCCGGAACGACGACTGTGGGCGTCGCGGAGGATGGCGGCGCCAGCGCGCATGGTCAAGGACGACATTCGACGCACCGTTAGACAACGTTCCGCGACGATCGCATAGTCTTGCGCGCCATGGCCGCCAGCGCACAAACGTCTTCGAAAAAAACCATCAACAACCCGCTGCTCTGGCTCGTCGCCCTCGGCGTCTTCATGCAGATGCTCGACTCGACCATCGTCAACACGGCGTTGCCGTCGATGGCGGCCGGGCTCGGCGAAAGTCCGTTGCGCATGCAGTCGGTGGTCATCGCCTACGCGTTGACGATGGCGATGTTGATTCCCGCGTCGGGCTGGCTCGCCGATCGCTTCGGCACGCGGCGCATATTCTTCAGCGCGATCCTTCTGTTCAGCGTCGGATCCGCTCTCTGCGCGTATTCGCACACGCTATCGCAGCTCGTCGCCTCGCGCGTCGTACAGGGCATCGGCGGCGCGATGCTGCTGCCGGTCGGCCGGCTCGCCGTGCTTCGCTCGTTTCCGCGCGGCGAGTTCCTGCGCGCGATGACGTTCGTCACGCTGCCCGGGCTGATCGGCCCGCTGATCGGTCCGACGCTCGGCGGCTGGCTCGTGCAGATCGCGTCGTGGCACTGGATATTCCTCATCAATATTCCGGTTGGTCTCGCCGCCGCTGCGGCGACGCTCCGCTTCATGCCCGATGCGCGCAGTGCCGTGAAGCGCTTCGATGGCGTCGGCTATCTGATGCTCTCTTTCAGCATGGTCGCGATTTCGCTGTCGCTCGACGGTCTTTCGGAACTTGGATTGCGTCATGCGACCGTGCTCATGCTGATGATCTTCGGCATGGCGAGTTTCGTTTCATATTGGCTGCATGCGACGCAGGTTGAGTCGCCGCTGTTCTCGCTGCGCCTGTTCGACGTGACGAGCTATCGCGTCGGCATTCTCGGCAATCTTTTCTCGCGGATCGGCAGCAGCAGCATGCCGTTCCTGATTCCGCTGCTGTTCCAGGTCAGCCTCGATTTCTCCCCACTCGAGTCCGGAATGATGATGGTGCCGGTTGCGCTGGCCGGCATGGTGTCCAAGCGCTTCATCGTTCCGCTGATCCGCGAATTCGGCTACCGGCGCGTATTGGTGAGCAACACCGTGCTCGTCGGCCTTGCGATGGCGAGCTTCGCCTTGATCTCGCCGGATGAGCCGGTGTGGTTGCGCATTCTGCAGCTCGCGTTCTTCGGGCTCGTGAACTCGCTGCAATTCACGGCGATGAACACGATCACGCTGAACGATCTCGAAGGCGAGCTTGCTAGCGGCGGAAACGGGCTGCTTTCGATGGTGATGATGTTGTCGACGAGCCTTGGCGTCGCGTCCGCGAGCGGCCTGCTGGGCGCTTTCACGGGCCTGTTCGGTTCTGAGCACGGCACGAACGCCTTGCCTGCATTCCATGCGACGTTCATCTGCGTCGGGCTGATCACTTCGACGTCGGCCATGATCTTCTGGCAGCTCGATCGGCCGAGCGCGCGAGTCGTCAAGCCCGAGGCCGCGACGCGCGTCGACTAGCGATTCGTCGGATCCACGATCGCCAGGCCGGTTCCGGTCGATCCAACCCCGCCGGTAGGCCGGAGCGCGGCGATGGAACACCACGCGGCACGCGCGCACGGGCGCCAGCGCCGCCGCGCGGCCGCGCCGCCTCTCGCGGCTGAACGCCCAAGCCTGTAAAATACCGCTTTACCAGCGGATCGCTGCCGTCCATGACTCCCCTGATTTTCGTGACCGGAGGCGTGGTGTCCTCGCTAGGCAAGGGCATCGCCTCGGCGTCGCTTGCCGCCATCCTCGAAGCACGCGGCCTGCGCGTCACGATGATGAAGCTGGACCCCTACATCAACGTCGACCCGGGCACGATGAGCCCGTTCCAGCACGGCGAGGTCTACGTAACCGACGACGGTGCCGAGACGGACCTCGACCTTGGCCACTACGAGCGCTTCGTGCGCACGCGGCTTTCCGGCAAGAACTCGATCACCACAGGCAAGATCTACGAGAGCGTCATCGCCAAGGAGCGCCGCGGCGATTATCTCGGCGCGACCGTGCAGGTGATCCCGCACATCACCGACGAGATCAAGCACAAGATCTACGAGGCGACGCAGGGTTACGACGTCGCGCTGGTCGAGATCGGCGGCACGGTCGGCGATATCGAATCGCAGCCGTTCCTCGAGGCGATCCGCCAGATCCGCATCGAGCACGGGCCAGATGCCTCGATGTTCATGCATCTGACGCTGGTGCCGTTCATCAAGGCGGCCGGCGAGATCAAGACCAAGCCGACCCAGCATTCGGTCAAGGAATTGCGCTCGATCGGTATCCAGGCCGACGTGCTGCTTTGCCGCTGCGAGCAACCGCTGCCGGCGTCGGACCGCCGCAAGATCGCGCTGTTTACGAATGTGCCGGAAAAAGCCGTCATCAGCGCGATCGACGTTGACGTGATTTACAAGCTCCCGCTCTGGCTGCACGCGCAGGGTCTCGACGACATCGTCGTCGATCGCCTGAAGCTCAACGCGAAGCCCGCCGATCTCGCCGAATGGGAACGCACGGTCGATGCCTGCGAGCATCCGAAAGGCGAAGTCAATATCGCAATCGTCGGGAAATACGTCGAACACAAGGATGCGTACAAGTCTCTTGGCGAAGCGTTGCGTCATGGCGGCCTCAAGCAGCAGACGCGCGTGAACTTGCGCTGGGTCGAATCCGAGGAGATCGAACGGCGCGGCGCGGCGGACCTCCTGAAGGATATGGACGGCATCCTCGTTCCCGGCGGTTTCGGCAAGCGCGGCTTCGAAGGCAAGATCGCGGCCGCGCACTTTGCGCGCGAGCATCACGTGCCGTATTTCGGCATCTGCTACGGCATGCACGCGGCGGTCATCGACTTCGCGCGCAGCATCGCCGGGCTCGAAGGCGCGAACTCGAGCGAGAACGATCGCTCGACGCCACACCCGGTGATCGCACTGATCACCGAATGGACAACCGGTTCGGGCGACGTCGAAAAGCGCGACGAAACGTCCGAAAAGGGTGGCACCATGCGCCTGGGCGCGCAGGAATGCCGCCTCAAGGCCGGCACGCTCGCGCGCGAGCTGTATGGCCAGGACGTGGTCCGCGAACGTCATCGCCACCGCTACGAATTCAACAACCGCTACCGGCAGAAGTTCGAGGATCTCGGCCTCGTCATTGCCGGCAAGTCGATGGACGATCTGCTCGTCGAGATGATCGAAATCAGGAACCATCCGTGGTTCCTCGCCTGCCAGTTCCATCCGGAATTCACCTCGACGCCACGCGACGGCCATCCATTGTTCATCGGTTTCATCCGTGCGGCGCGCGAGCAGAAGGCGAATCGCGAAGCGCCGCGGTTTGCGAAGGAAGCGGTGGCGGGATGAGTCTTTTCTTTTCCCCTTCCGCCTTGATCGGGGAAGGCTGGGACGGGGGTGAGGCGCGGAACGCGCCTGCTTCGCGTGAAGAATCCCAGCGAGTCGCACCATGAAGCTCTGCGGTTTCGACGTCGGCCCCGACAAACCTTTGTTCCTGATCGCCGGACCTTGCGTCATCGAGTCCGAACAGCTCGCTCTGGACACCGCCGGTCAGCTGAAAGAGATCACGAGCAAGCTCGGCATTCCCTTCATCTACAAATCGAGCTTCGACAAGGCCAACCGTACTTCGGTGACGGGTCATCGCGGACCGGGCGTGGACGATGGCTTGCGTATTCTCGGCGAAGTCAAACGTCAGATCGGCGTGCCTGTGCTGACCGACGTGCACGAATACACACCGATGGACGAAGTCGCCGCGGTCGTCGACGTGCTGCAGACGCCGGCGTTTCTTTCGCGCCAGACCGACTTCATCCAGAACGTCGCGCGTGCCGGCAAGCCGGTCAACATCAAGAAAGGCCAGTTCCTTTCGCCGTGGGACATGAAGCACGTCGTCGCCAAGGCCAAGGCGACCGGCAACGACGCGATCATGGTCTGCGAGCGCGGCGCGAGCTTCGGCTATAACAATCTCGTCTCGGACATGCGAAGCCTCGCGGTGATGCGCGAGACGAATTGCCCGGTGGTGTTCGACGCGACGCATTCGGTGCAGCTTCCCGGCGGACAAGGCACGAGCTCGGGCGGTCAGCGCGAATTCGTGCCGGTGCTGGCGCGCGCGGCGGTTGCAGTCGGCATCGCCGGCATCTTCATGGAAACGCATCCGGATCCGGACAAGGCGCTCAGCGACGGGCCGAATGCATGGCCACTCGGCAAGATGAAAGCGTTGCTGGAGACGTTGCTGGCGTTGGACAGGATCGCAAAGACGGCCGAACTGTGATTTCGATATCGAATTGCTCGCCTGAGGCGAACGGAATCGTGCCGGTTCGATGCCGGCAACGGCTTCGGCGCGTGTGCTCGCGCGAAGTGCTCCGGCATCACGAAATGGTGTGCGCATGACCGCTGGCGATTTCGTCGCGCTGCTCGCCTCGAAAGTGGTGTTTCCCGTTGCGAGCGTTTTCTCGCCGCGCGATCCCGACGTAGCGAATTCCGGTCTTCGAATCTATACGAGCCCGTTCGGCCAGAAGATCCTCTACAGGCCGGGCACGCTGGACAAGATGGTGCTCTGGGAGCAATGGGGCGCCAAGGATTACCAGACCGTCACGGTCAAAGAAGGTGACGTTGTCATAGAAATCGGCGGCCACATCGGCACTTCGACGTTGAACTATTCCCACCTCGTCGGCCCGCGCGGCGTCGTGTACAGCATCGAGGCGCTGCCGGAAAATTTCGACATCCTGAAACGAAATATCGAGCGCAACGGCATCACCAACGTGAAGGCGTTCCATCTCGCCATCGTCGGCGACAGCAGCATCGATCACATCGTGTTGAACAAGAATCCGTACAACTCCGGCGGCCACTCGATCTTCAAGATGAGCGTCGAAGAGGAAGCGACATCGGTGTGTCCGGCGATGACGCTCGATGCGTTCATCAAGACCGAGAACATCGATCGCGTCGACATCCTTCAGATGGACATCGAAGGCGCGGAATTCGACATCCTGCTCAGCGCCGACAAGGCGCTGCTCGCGTCCATTCCGCAAATCATGTTCGAGTATCACGACGCGTACGCCGAGCCGCGCACGCATGCGGAGCTGCTCGATCTCCTGAATGGCATCGGTTTCACCACGCACGAATACATCAACTTCATCGCGAAAACGCTGAAGCTCGAGACCGGAATCATCACCGCCTACAAATCACCAAAGCCATAAGGCCACGTCCGTTCCATGACGCAAACAACCATCAAGTCCATTCATGCTCGCGAAATCCTCGATTCGCGCGGCAATCCCACGCTCGAAGCCGAAGTCGTTCTCGACGGCGGCGCATTCGGCCGCGCGGCCGTGCCGAGCGGCGCATCGACCGGTTCGCGCGAGGCGGTTGAGCTTCGCGACGGCGACAAGACGCGCTATCTCGGCAAGGGCGTTTCGAAAGCCGTCGCCAACGTCAATGGCCCGATCACGGCGGCGCTCAAGGGTTTCGATGGCGCCGATCAGGCCGGACTCGACCGCAAGCTCATCGACCTCGACGGCACGCCGAACAAAGGCAAGCTCGGCGCCAACGCGCTGCTCGGCGTTTCGCTCGCGAACGCACATGCGCTCGCGTCCGCGAACGGCGTGCCGCTCTGGAAGCATCTCGCCGGGAATCGGCCGGCGCGCCTGCCCGTGCCGATGATGAACATCATCAACGGCGGCGTACATGCCGACAACAACGTCGATCTGCAGGAATTCATGATCCTGCCGATCGGCCTGCCGAATTTTTCCGAAGCACTGCGCGCCGGCGTCGAGATATTCCATGCATTGAAGAGCGTGCTGAAATCGCACGGTCTCGCCACCGCGGTCGGGGACGAAGGTGGTTTCGCACCGGACCTAAAATCGAACGAGGAAGCAATCGAGACGATCCTCGAGGCGATCAGCAAGGCCGGCTACGCGCCTGGCGTCGATGTCTGGCTCGGCCTCGATGCGGCGAGCTCCGAATTTTTCGAGAACGGCAAATACAACTTGAAGGGCGAGGGCAAGCGCTTGTCGTCCGAGCAGCTCGTCGAATTCTTCGCCGGCTGGTGCGCGGAATATCCGATCGTGACCATCGAAGACGGCATGGCCGAAGGCGATTGGGATGGCTGGAAACTCCTCACCGATCGTCTCGGCAAGACGACCCAACTCGTCGGCGACGATATTTTCGTGACCAACCCCGCGATCTTTCGCGAGGGCATCGCCAAAGGCATCGGCAACGCAATCCTGATCAAGGTCAACCAGATCGGCACGCTGACCGAAACCCTCGAAGCGATCGCGATGGCGGATGCGGCGAAGTACGCGGCGGTCATCTCGCATCGATCCGGCGAAACCGAAGACACCACGATCGCCGATCTCTCCGTCGCCACCACCGCGACGCAGATCAAGACCGGATCGCTCTGCCGCTCGGATCGCGTCGCCAAGTACAATGAGCTGCTACGCATCGAAGAAGCGCTCGGAAGCGCGGCGCGCTACGCCGGCAAGGATGCATTTCCGAATCTGCCGAACTTTGCCCGCTGAGGTCCGACGCGTTGCTGCGCTACGCTGCCCTGATCCTCCTGATCCTGCTGATTGCGCTCCAGGTCAAACTCTGGACCGGGCAGGGCGGCATGCGCGAGGTGTGGCGCCTTCAGCACAGCGTCGGCGAACAGAAAGCCGAGAACGCCAAGCTCAAGGCGCGCAACGAAACCTTGTCCGCCGAGGTCGACGATCTCAAGCACGGCGACGAAGCCGTCGAAGAACGCGCGCGTTCGGAGCTCGGCCTCTTGAAGCCCGGTGAGACGTTCTATCAGGTCGTCGAACCGGCCGACGCAACCAAGCCCGCCGACAATGGCGGCCACTGAACGCCTCTGGTGCATCGTCCCCGCGGCGGGCAGCGGGCGACGCTTCGGTGCCGGGATTCCCAAACAATATCTCCCGCTCGGCGGCAAGCCGATGCTGGAGAGAACACTCGAAAGGCTCGCCGCATGCCCCGAGATCGGCGGACTGATGGTCGTGCTCGCCGACGACGATGCGCATTGGTCCAAAGTCACGACCATTCTCGGAAAACCGGTGCGCACCGCGAAGGGCGCTCTTGAGCGCAGCGGTTCGGTGTTGTCGGGCCTGCGCGCGCTGCCGGCCGACGTGGGCCCGGAGGATTTCGTCCTGGTCCACGATGCCGCGCGTCCCTGCATCGCGGCCGACGATGTCGCGATGCTCGTCGCACGCGCAATTCCCGCCGGCGGCGCTCTGCTCGCGGCGCCGGTGCGCGATACGATCAAGCGCGCCGACAACGAAAAGCGCGTGCGTGCCACCGAACCGCGCGAACCGCTCTGGCGTGCGCTGACGCCGCAAATGTTCCGCCGCGGCGAACTGACTCTGGCGCTGGAAGCCGCAGAAGCCGACGGCATCGCCATTACCGACGAAGCCATGGCGATGGAGCGGCACGGACACCGCCCATTGCTCGTCGAGGGCGCGGAGGACAATATCAAGGTGACGACGCCGGCCGATCTGGCGCTGGCGGCGTTCCTTTTGCGGCACGCGGAGGACTGATGCGCATCGGGCAAGGCATCGACGTGCACGCGTTCGGACCCGGCGATCACGTCGTGCTCGGCGGCGTCAACATCGCGCACGATCAGGGCCTCGTTGCGCATTCCGATGGCGACGTGGTGATCCACGCGCTCTGCGACGCAATCCTCGGTGCGCTCGCGCTCGGCGACATCGGCAACCATTTTCCGCCGCACGATGCGCGCTGGAAGGATGTCAGCAGCCGGCATTTTCTGCTGCATTGCGCAGGGCTCATCGGCGAGCACGGATATATCGTCGGCAATGCCGATATCACCGTGGTCTGCGAACGGCCGAAAATCGCACCGCACGTCGAGACGATGCGGCGCAATCTCGCCGCCGATCTCGATTGCCCGCTCGGGCTCGTCAGCGTCAAGGCGACCACCAGCGAGAAACTCGGCTTCACCGGACGCGGCGAAGGCATCGCTGCGTTCGCTGTCGTCCTGCTGACGCGGCGCCGCGATTCGCAGATGGTCAGCGGCGACAATCCCGATCTCGACTCGCTGGTGCGCCGACTCGAGCTGGATCCGCTTTGATGGAACCGGTCGCGCCGTTGCCGCGGGCTCACGGCGAGCCTCCAGCGAGCGGC